>CAZRNW010000022.1:0-9730 GCA_964601535.1 uncultured Flavobacteriaceae bacterium | reverse complement strand
AGGGCGGATTTCATTGGAATTTCTGAAATACGGCAATCTTAAGGCTGTGACATGCGTTAAGAGGTATAAAAATGAGTAAATTGAATTTCCTAGTACATTTAAACACATACAGTGACCCTTCAGCTAGTAATAACCCGTCTTTGAGCAATTTCAAGTGGACTCGTGAAATTACGGGAATTTGTGCTAAAAACCCAATTTCTGAAGCTTTTGGCTTAGCTCCAGGTGAATCTAAAGAAATATTTAGCGGTGTTAGAACCCTCCAAGAAGATGGAACTACCGCATATTCATTGACATTAAAGCCTTTAAGTTCAAGTACTTACAGAATTACCAACACTGCAGGAACAGCGCCTCAATTTCGTGTTTTACGCGCAAATGGCGCAGATGCCACTACTCAAGTTACAGCAGTTGTAAATGGCCCTATAGTTACCTTCTCATCAACCGGCGGAACCGCATTTAATCTTGCTGCGGTCCAAATTGGGGACAGTGTCAGAATAGGCAGTCTTTTTAATACTTTAAACCAAGGCGAATACAAAATTATCGCTAAAACCACTACATCGTTTACTGTAGAAAATTTTACAGGTGTAAATGAAGGTCCTATTACTTTGGCTTCTGGGTTTGCAAATCAAATCAGAATCTATAGCGCCTCAGGCGTTCAGATTGGCGATACTTTGATTATAGCTAATGGATTCTCTGCAGCTTCCTTTGGTTCTTATAAAATCACAGATGTTACCGACAATTATATTGAATTTTATAGTACTGATGTTCTACCTATTGAAACAGGTATCCTAGCTGATTTAGCTATTTATTCTGCAGCTAAAAATCTAGTTTATCTAGAAGCTGACCAAAAATGCACGGTAACTATCAACGGCATTCAGATGGCTTCTATGGAACCTTTTATTATCAATGACGCTCGTAAGCCTGGCGTATTTATGCTCAAAGCAACAGTTTGGTCTTTCTCGGTTCAAAATAACAGCCTTGATAGTGCGTCGTGTTTCGTCGCTACTGTTGAGTAATGTGATATAGGGAACATATGAGCGACACTCCACAAAATCCATCACAGCCTACTTCTGAAGCAATTGCTGCAGCTGATGCTATTTCTAATGCTACTAAAAATAAGATGGTTTTTGCTCTTTCTGAAGAAGCTGGTGAAAAGCTTGAAAAAGCTGGATATACCGGTGCTGCTGGTACTTTGATGTATGCTTTAGAGCAGGCGACTGGATCTGCGGGTCCAAAGAAAGCTCCTGCGCTTGCATTCACTGAAAATCCAGCGCCTTCTGATAATTATTTGGGTCTTTATAAATCTAAGCGTCGTTTACTTCCCGATGAAGTTCTGAAGCAGATCCGCGTTACAGATCATTTAATTGCTGCTATTTTACGTGCTCGCGGTTCCATGATGAGTCTTTTCGGCGGTCTTCAAAAAGATCGTTTTGATATTGGGCTAAACATCAAAATTAAAGATGATTTCCAAAAGATCCTGACTCCTGAACAATATGAAAAAGTTGTCGCTCGCATGAAACGATTTGAGCAGCTTTTACTTAATTGTGGCCATACTGAAGGTCTTGAACACCAAGATCGTAAAACGCTTTCAGAATTTCTAGATATCCAAGCTCGTAACGGATTAACATTTGGTCGTTTCGCTACAGAAGTGATTTACGACCGTGACGCTATGCCTGACGCAGAAGGAAACTATCCTTTCTTCCGTTTCCGCGCAGTAGACGTTGCAACTATCGTTCGTGCAGTTCGTAAGGGTGAAGCTATCGGCAATAACCTACGCGTTACTGCTCTTCGCGCTCTTGAATCTTTGACTGGTGAGAAAATAAAAATTGACCTTAACCAGCTAAAAGAAGATAAGTATGCGTGGCTACAAGTTATTGACGGCACTCCGCGACAAGCTTTCACGCATGATGAAATGCTTGTTTTCGACCTTTTTCCTTCTACTGACATTGAGCATAATGGCTATCCAGTTTCTCCTATTGACACTGTTGTTAGCTCTATCACTACTCATATTAGTATTGACGCATATAAAAAACTCTACTTTCAAAATGGCCGTGCATCCAAAGGGATGTTGGTAATTCAATCAGACGAAGTAGATCAACAAACATTAGACAATATGAAGCTTCAGTTCAACGCGAGTATCAACTCGGTGTCGAACTCTTTCCGTACACCTATTTTTGGTATCGGTAAAGAAGATAAAGTTGAATGGCTATCAATGATTGGCGAAGGAGCCCGTGATGCAGACTTCCAATTCATGTACGATCAGGTCGCTAGAAACATTCTGTCGGCATTCAGCATCTCCCCAGACGAGCTTCCAGGTTATGGCCACTTGTCCAAAGGGACGAATTCTCAAACTCTCTCTGAATCCAACAATGAGTTTAAACTTACAGCAGCAAGGGACACTGGCTTACGCCCGCTTATCCTCAAATTTCAAACATTCTTTAATCAACGCCTATTCCCGATAATTGATCCGCTTCTTGCAAAAATTTGCGAAGTTAAATTCTCTGGCCTAGACGCACAGTCAAAAGAACAAGAATCTGCCCGTCTTCAGCAAGACATGGCAATTCATATGACTTACGATGAAGTTCTTCACGAAGCTGACAAAGATAAGATCGGTCAAGCTCTTGGTGGAAACTTCCCGTTTAATGAGCGCTACCAGTTGATCTTAGATAAATACATGGATGTTGGGGCAATTCGCTCTTCGTTCTTTGGTGATCCAGGTGCAATCGTAGATCCTCTTTTAAAATATAAACGTGATCCTTTCTTTATTCAATGGCTTCAGTTATTATCTCAAACTAATCCTGCGGCAGTCCAAGCACTATTTGCACCTAAGCCATATGCTTTAGAATTCTTAAGAATGAATATTCAAGATGAACTAGATGGAGAAGATAATGTTTAAATCTTGTTCATCTTGCAATGAATTAAAATCATTTACGGAATTTAACAAAGACGCTGCACATGCAACTGGCCACAAAGCTAAGTGTAAGGTTTGCACTTCTTTACATTACCAGAAAAATAAGCGTGCGATACTTGCTCGTAATAAGAAATACGTTCAAAGAACTCAATACGCAAAAAATCGTAGAAAAATAGATCCATGTTTCAGAATAGCTCAGAATTTAAGAGTAAGACTATATCGTTTCATTAAGAGTCATGGATCAAATATTTCAGCAATCAGAGAGTTGGGATGTACGTTAGAAAATTTAAAATTTCATCTTGAATCTATGTTTCAGAGTGGAATGACTTGGGAAAATTACGGTAAATGGGAAATAGACCATATAATCCCTCTATCTTCTGCAAAAACTAAAGAAGATCTGGTAGCTCTTTGTTATTACGCAAATCTACAGCCATTATGGAAAGAACAAAATCGTATAAAATTTAATAAGGTGGCATAATTATGAGCAATCAAATTAATTATAAACAAAAATACCAAGAACTTAAAATGAAGTTCATGGAATCCGTTGACGCTGCTTTCCGTCTTGGATTTGAGCAAGGCTCAGTACAAGGTCAGCAAGACGCTATGATGGCTCAACAACAGCAACAAGCTGAACAAGAAGCTGCAATGGCAGGCCAACAGCCTGGTCAAGGTTTTGGAGCCGAAGGTTCTCCTGCAGGCGAAGAGCAAATGAACAATCCTAATGGCGGTGGAATTGAAGATGTTCCAGATTCTGAGAATCCAGCTGGAACTGAATTAGATCAACATATTGCAAAGCTTGAATCTATGGTTTCTAAATCAGAAACTTCTCCTGAAGACCTTAAAAAGGCTATTTCAGACATTAAGTCTTTGCGCATTCAAACTGTAGAAATGAAAAAATCATATAAAGCTATTTCTGGTATCGCTAAAGCACTACATAAGCCAGCTTTTAAAATTGGCCAACAAGCTTCGCATAACATGACATCTAACGCAAAAAATGCTGTTGGGATGCAAGAAAAAATAGTAAACGATATCATGAAATCTTGGGAAGATGAAGAAAAACGTGCAGCAAGCAATATTGGAAAAATTCTCAGTGTTGAAGGATTAGTTAAGAAAGAATAGTATGATTCAGATTCCAGCTCACTTACAATTAGATTTTGATTCTCTGTCGGACGCTCAAAAGAATGCCTTCGGACAATTAGCTACTTGGGGTGCGGCAGGTGGACCTGGAAACATTATTGTTTCTGATGCTGCTTTTGAAAGAATTTTTAACCAAGTAAAGCGAATGGGTGAGACTCCTGACCTGCCCGCTGAACCAGACAGATCGGTGAACCATGATTGGAATTTCAAGTTCAAGTAAAGAACAGATTGCCGCTGTTGTTGAGGAAATGTTCGATACTATTGCTCTGCAATTCATTGGCGACATACCAAAATTAAAGAACAAAAAAATATTAACTATCAGCTCCAAACGTAACTATGGATTAGGTCATTTATTTGTCCAAGCCATGCAAAATAAGACCCCAAACACTGTTGAGTCTGATGTTTTAAAATCTCTTTTGGAAAGTGCTTATGGCTATATTGAGTCTCTTAAAAACCGCACAAAATCAAATGTAACTGAGCGAATTGATGGCATTATGCGCGAAGCTAAGCTTCAGAATCGAACTGCTAATCAACAAGAAATTAGAGATATTTTACAAGAAGAATTATCTAAAGCGCGTTCGCACATGAAAGCGATTGCTGAATCCGAGGCTACCAAACTCAGAAATCTTGGGACGATGATGGATATTTCCAGAGTCGCGGCTAACCTTGGTGACGACGATCCTACTGTTTTCTTCGTAGTAGTCAAAGATGGTAGCACCTGTAAAGAGTGCATCAAATTGCATCTCATGCCAGACCAAATAACCCCTCGTTTGTGGAAATTTAGCGAACTTAAGCAGGGCTACCATAAGCGCGGAGAAGATAATCCCAGCGCATTTGGTCTTCATCCCCACTGTCGCTGCACGCTGACCTATTTGTCTGCTGGATTCGGTTTTGATAAGCAAGGTAAAGTCTCCTATAAAAATGAAGATTACAGTGCCTATGATCGCCAAAGGAAGAAATAATGGCTATCAAGAAAGAATTCACTGCTGAAAATATCAAACCACCTACTTGGTCTGGAAATACAACATGTCCTAATTGCGGCAGCAAACGCTGTGCAATGCAGGGCGGCATGTTCTATGAAAACGGCAAACTTGAGACTGTGAATAAACGCTTCTGTTTCGACTGCGAAACAGGCGAAAACACAGATACGAGAAAAAAGTAGACTCCTACGGCTCGATCTGCTATATTCAAAGTTAATGCAATTTGAAATAGTTTCACCTACAAAAGCATATGTTAATGACGCAACGCCTTTAGATATTGAGTCGTTGGAAAAATCGTTAAGCTATACGAATACTGCCAATCAACATATGTTGAAACGGCACTACAATAACCATTGGCTTAAAAATAAAAACCGTAAAGCATGGGAAGCTAAACTTCAAGAATTGAAAGATTCTGTTAATAATTGTCTCCTATTTAAGGAAGATGATAGGTATTTTGTGCGTCCAGGCTCTATTTCATACCTAAAACTGCCCGAAGATAAGATTTCAAATCAAATTTTATACCCAAAACCCAAAAAAGTACCATGGGCAAAACCTTTACCATTTAGCCTGTATGATTACCAAAGTATTTCCGTAGAGAAACTTATAGAGGTAAAGCATGGAAACGTGGAACTTTGTACTGGCGCTGGTAAATCCGCTATTATTATGCAACTTTGTCGTGAAACTGGGTTTCGTACTGCAATTATTGCGCCATCTCAGTCTATATTTAATGAATTATTGGAAAAATTTGAGCATCACCTTGGCAAAGACAAAGTCGGAGCTTTAGGTGACGGAAAGCGTCGTATAGGTAAGCGTTTTACTGTATGTATTGGCGATTCTTTAGCAAATTTAAAACCTGGAACTCCTGAATGGGAATTTTTCTCCACAATGGATATGATGATTGTTGACGAATCCCATACTTGGGGAGCAGATACCTTAGAAACTATTTGTCATGGTGTACTTGGCAATGTACCGTATCGTCTCTTTATGTCTGGCACTCAGACTCGCGGAGATGGCGCCGAGAAACTTTTACAATCTATTATTGGACCTACGGTTCATACGCTTACAACTAAAGAAGCGATTGCTGGTGGATATATTTGCGATCACGACTTTACAATTGTGGATATTGAATCTAGTAATCCAAATTTACAATCTTCAGATGTCCTAGAAATGAAAAGAATTCATTTCCTGAGAAACAAAAACATAGCAGCTTTTGTGGCAAAATTAGCTAATGCGGACGCAATAACATCCCGACGACAAACTCTTGTTTTAGTTGAAGAATTATCGCAAATTGCTATGCTGATACCTTTATTAAAAGTTCCATATGCCTACGCTCACTCTGAAAGTTCTAAATTAAAGCTTGCAGAGCTTGAATCGAATTCTGGCATTATGCTTGAGAAGGTTGATAGAGCTGATTCAGTTGAAAAATTTAATAAAGCAGAGGCCATGGTTCTTATCGGTACATCTTGCATCGCAACAGGGACAAATATATTTCCATGCCATAATACCGTAAATTGGGTTGGCGGATCTTCTGAGATTAAAACTAAGCAGGGTGCTGTGGGACGTAGCGTCAGAAAATCTGAAGCAAATCCTTGGGCTTCTAAGTGTACTCCTAAATCAAAATCTAGAATTTGGGACTTTAACGTATATGACCAATTTGTATTAAAAAAGCATCTTGAAGAAAGATGTCTTTATTATCATGATTCCGGTACTGAGATACGTCGCATAAAATTGAAATAACTGAATATGATATATGACTTATGAGCCTAAGAATGGGCTTATAAGGAATAATATCAGCATGTCGAAATACAGAAAAAACGAAGGATTCGATGATAGCTTCTATAAGCTTGCTGGCGAAGTAACGCGTCGCATCGAAGCCAATAAAGATGGCACCGATCAAAAGCAGCAGGTAGAAGAATTGTTGGACGCTGAGATAAAATTTAAAGAAACGATACTAAAATATCGCCAATCTACTAAAGTTTATCAGAAGTTTTGGAATAAGGTTTGTATAACCAATAAAAATATATTATCTGCACGCCCATATTTCAGGGAATCAGCAGTATCTTTTTCTAAAAAAATAACTCCAGCAATTAAAGTTACAGATCTTGATACCATGAAAACCTTCGATATTAACTACCAGTTGATTAAATTTATTAGAGATAATTGGGAAGGCCCTTTTCCAGCTAGAGCTGAGCAATTATTTCACCGAGTTCATAAAGCCCGCGAAGTTTTAATAGAAAATAATATGCCCTTGGCTATTAACCGAGCAAAATTATTCTATAGAAAAACTCCAAAATCTCACCTTACTCTCATGGATATGATCGGAATTTGTGGAATGGGTCTAGCTGCCGGTATTGACAAATGGTGCGGAAAATATTCTCCAGTATTTCGCTCCGTATGTATCGGTAGAATGGTTGGAAATCTTATTGACTCTTATTCTGAAACTATGCTACATTTCTATCCAAGTGACAAGCGCGTTTTATATAAAGCTCATACGATTAGAGGTCGTAAGGGTATTGATGAAATCCATGCGTTAACCGCTGCCGTAAATCAATCGTTTAAAGATGATGAAAAAGAAGGAAAATCAATTCCAAAGGAAGAAGTGACAGTGAGTGAATTATCATATCTGATGAGTGCTGCTAGTACAGTAAGTGCGGATCAGACAGTTAACGTGAATGACGAAGGTTCTTTTGGTGTTTACGACTATACTGCTGATGAAAATCAAGATATAGAAGCTGCCTACATGGAAAAAGAAACTACGGCACAAATGCTTTCGATTGCGTCTACTCTTCCACTTTTACACAGAAAAGTCTTGCGTTTAAAGGGCATTAAGCTATAATATCATTATGAGACACTTATAAAAGGATTAAAATATGAGCGAACATCCATATGAAACTATGTTAAATAAGAGAGAAAAAGAGATGGAAGATAAAAAAGATACAGGTCCTCAGCCTGGACCAAAACCAGCTCCTAGGTCTTTAAATGGCCGATTTATCGTTGAATCATATAAAGAAGACCGTGCGCTTAAAGCAACCGTGCAAAATGGATTTGCTATGGTTCAACAAAAAATTTCCCTTAAAGGACTTAAACTTTTGGCAGACGTTCAACTTTCAGATGGCCAATGGATCGCCTATAAGGGCGATACGGTTTATATTAAAGAAGGAGCACTTCAATCTCAGCCTTGGGCAAAACATGCGTTCACTAGCGATGCTATTGAAGGTGAGTTCATGATTGTTGAGCAAACATATATCGAATTTGTGGATTCTAAATGAAATGGTTTCTATTAATTCATTTAGTGATATGGGCAATATTCGTAACTACTATTACGGCGCTAACTTCTTTATGGTCAGGTCCTGGTCAGGACAATAACAGCGTCCTTTACAGCTTTCTATTTTGGTCATTTCTTTATCTTTTACCTGTTAGCGGCTTTATCGGTCTTTTAGCTTTCTTCATTAAACATACTTTTTCAGTTACGGTAAAGGTTAAAAAATGAAAATTTTGCGAGTAGGAGACCCACATATTCGTCCACAGAATCTCATGGAAGCCGAGCGCTTAATGGGATACGTAAAACAAGTTGTGATAAATGCAAAAGTTGATCGTTTAGAGATCCTTGGAGACTTATTCCATACACATGCCATCGTTAGATTAGAGGTTTTGGAGTTCTGGAATCGTTGGCTACAAGAGCTATCTGATATAGTAGAAACAATAGTGTTAGTGGGAAATCACGACATGCCAGGTAACTACGGTATCGAGAAACATGCTCTTACGGTGTTTAAAAGGATTCAGAATGGACGACTTAAAATTATCGACAAACCAACAGTCTTCGGACAGCTTGTCTATTGTCCCTACATACACTCCGAAGACGAATTCCTTACAGCTGTTCACTCAATTGATGGTACTGAATCCAAGACACTCATCTGTCACGCAGAATTTAGTGGATCTCAATATGACAACGGATTTTATTCGCCACACGGATTTAATCCAGACAAAGTTAGATATCAAGCCATTATCTCGGGCCATATCCACAAAGAACAAATCATCGCTGGCGGTAGGGTTGATTACCCTGGGACTCCTAAGTGGGATACTGCTTCTGACGCTAATGAGCATAAAGGTATTTGGCTATACGAGCACGATGTAAACGGGAAGGTCCTAACCAGGGATCGCCTGTCTACAGCACATGTAGTGACACCTATTGTGTCATTTACTTGGGTAGAGGGACAAGATGCTCCGGTTATCCCTGAAGGCGCTAAAGCTGCAGTAGAACTAGTTGGTTCAAGTGAATGGATTGCTAAGAAAAAGACTGCCTTGAAGGGCAAGGTAAGTATTAGCTCTAAATTTACTGACCAAAAGAAGAATTTTAAGCGTAAAGCTGGGAATTCTCTTGAAAATTATTTGATGAACTTATATGATACAAAAATGGATCGTACTGCTTTGATGCAGTTTGCAAAGGTGATTGGAATTGTCTAAATCTTCGACAGAAGAACAAGTCAGAGAAATGGCGAAATTGACGCTACTGACGAATAAATTAAATCCAATTCAGGAGAAAAACCTGAAGATATATCCGCTTGTGTTTTTCAATGGCGTAAAAAGCGCTAAAATGGATTTTGATCTATCTAACGATCAAATGGTAGACAGTCTAGAGGATCGTAAAGAGCTTGAAATAACTTATCAATTTAATAAAGCTGAAACTAAACATTTACGTGTTTCT
>CAZRNW010000021.1:0-15998 GCA_964601535.1 uncultured Flavobacteriaceae bacterium | reverse complement strand
GTTAGCAAAATCAAGTAATTCCTGATTATTGAACGTTGATTGAAAAGTTGGAAAAGATATTCTTCGTTTTATAGCATTTATTAATTCGGTTGATGTTAACCACGGATTGGTCATTTACTTCTCCAAATAATAAAATTTAAATCCTTTTGCGTTATAACCGGTCTTTATACTGTTTCTAATCGCTTGTTTTATAATCCCTAATTCTCTACTAGCTATACCAACTCCATCGAAAACTAATTCCTTACCGGTTTTAAAACAAACAGCTTTTATGGGTTTCATTTTCTTTCTATTACTTTCTATCAACTTTATTCTTAGCGAGTCAGGACGTTTTTTACCCAATTTAGATAAACTGACCTTTTTATTATGTTCTAAGGAATGTTTTTTACCAATATGAGCTAGAGAAAGCTTCTTTCTATATTCTTCTGTCGGAATAAAAGGATTTAATTTTTTTGTTTGACTAATTTTTTTCTTAGTTGAATCGGAATGGGTCATTCCAAGCCTACTCCCTGCCGCTTTACAAATATTATAGTAAGGTTTTAAAGTATTCAGATAGTATTGCTCAATTTCTAAACAAAAATTAGAGTTACAAACTTCTAAAACTTCGAAGATAAAGTACTCGGAACCATATTTATTCCAAGCGTTTTGTAAAACTATTGAACCGCTTCTATTTTTCCTTAAATCCATTAAATGTTGAACATATCTTTGTTTAAATCCCCTTTTATTTGAAGTACTTCCTATATAAAAATCATCAGTTAAAACATTGGTTATTTTATATACCCCAGTTTTTCTTAGTAGATTTTCAGGAGAAACAATCTTCATTGTTTATATTCCTTTTAACTTCTTAAATTTTTGTATGTACTGATGTTTTTCTAACATCTCAGGTGTTATGTTCTCTGGGTTTAAATTATGTCCCATATACCACATATAGGCGGCTTTTTCTTCATCACCTGCCCGATTTAATACTCTTTGAGCTAAAGCCTCAGCAATTTTTTGTTCAACGTTTGGATCTTCTGATAAAACGGCTTTTAAACTAGGGTCATCAAGACCGACAAGATTTTTTAAACCTTGTCTTTTAGCCATTTCTCTTACAGTATTTGGCATTAAACCATATTGACCGTAAGCAGAAGCACCAGAGTGAATACCGGATTCCATTACAGGATGATCAATATCTTTACCACCCGAAGATTCAATCTGTTTAATAGCTTCTAAAAATTGTTGAAGTCTATCATCCATTATGTAATAGTATCGTAAATTGGAACAAATCCTAGACTTGTTCCAGAAGCATCAAATATTTCCATTCGCCTAGTAACAGTTCCTAATGTGGTCGCCGCTGCAGTATTTCCAACACCAAAATTACCCGTAACACGAAGATTATTATTTACCGTATGTGTCTGAGCACCACCAACAGCACCAATACTCCAATTCCCGGCTACATCAATAAACCCCCTTAATGTAGAGTTAATAACAAAATGCATTTGGCTAGGAAAACTAGCATGAGATGTACCGTGTAATCTTAAATTTGCCCCTGAACCAGAACCAGTCCCTCCAGAAATGACAGTTCGTCTATCAGACTGTCCTGCTTCCCAATAAATAAAAGAAGATTCTGCGGAATCAGAAGAAAAAACTATATTCGGACCACCAGAATCTAGGAAACTAAATTGACGTTGGCCGCCAACCGATAAACCTATAGAATCAGCCGAAGTTCTGTAGAACCCAGTATTTGTATCAGAAGTAAAAGAGAGACTGGGGGATGTTTCTGATCCGTTTCCGGTGAGTACCTGTCCAGAAAGAGACAGGTCTGAAACACCAGATATCGCACCAAGATCATCAATTAATACTGATGAGTTTTGAATTAAAGCACCGGTTGTCCCGTCATAACGAGCGATTGCATTATCGGTAGAACTACTAGGACCGGTCACATTACCAGTACCAGCTAGATCCAATAACGCAACTACCCTATCACGCGTTTCAGGCGTTCCTAGCGCACTAAGTAGAAGTCTTTTATCGGCTTCTGTTAAAGGTAATGCCATATTATTCTCCTAGATTACTCTTGTTCCGCTAAAAGTTTTTCCTTTAGCATCATAAGTTCTTGTATTTTGGCTTCAATTTCTTCTAAAGAAAGCTCACCTTCTGGTTTTTCTTCTCCATTAGGCATCTCTTCTAAAAGCTCTTCAGCCTTCTCAAGACCCTCTTTAAGACCTTCTTTATCGGGAGCAGCAACGGAAACTTTTTTAATTCCTCCGAGCTTTTCACCCATCATATCTGAAGCTTGTCCTTTTAAATCGGACAAAACATCCATTTTAGCTTTTTGTTCAAGAGGAGAAATTTTCTTTCCCTTCTTTTCCAAAAGCTTATCGAATTTATCCATCATAAATAATTCCTATAAACTATTTAAGGTTGTATAATTCTTGTTGCGAACCAGAACCGGAAGTTGCTACAGCCGCCGTAACATCTCTAGTCGTGACTTGAACTGAAGCATCCGCTGCTCCAGCTAGAATCGCTGACAAGAGATTTTGACAAGCATTAATAGCATCATGTGGTTTAGTAGGCCGCTGACACTTTGCATTTAGATCCGCGATGCTACTCGCTGGAACATCGATTTCTAGTACAATGAACGCCATTTTATTTTCTCCTTTTACTTAGTTTTTAATGAACAAATTGCTGTTATAGTTCCACCGGTTCCGGCAGTTCTAACCCAGCGAACACGAATATATGAATACATAGCTCTTTCAACGTTAAACATTACATCACCAGACGCGGCAGCTACCGCTGAAGAGGAAATCTGACTATAGACCGGAGTTACAAGATTATCTGAAGCATTATCATTAGTTGCTTCTAAAACAATAGAACCGGTAGTTCCTGCTCCACCAGACCAATAAACTTGTACTGCATAACCAATGCTCTGTTTAACTTCAACAACTTCAGAAGTCTGACTAGCTCCTAAATCTGCGGCATCAATAATTTTCTTATTAATACTTTGTGCTAAATCTATTGACATTATTACTCCAATCCTTCTTCAGATTTAACCTGAGCTTCAATTATATCAAATAATTCTTGTGCTTTAGTTTGATTAGCACCAGAAAGACTCATTTTTTTACCAAATACTGATTTTAAAGATGGATCATCTGATAATCTTTTAGAACCATCGATAGAAACAACCAATTGATTATTATGGTCTTTCTTTATGGTTATTTTTAAACTTTTTAATTCCTTAGCCATTATTTACTCCTTTAATTTAAGCTGGTTCAAAAATTTCCCAGGCAATATCCGATGTATCGGTAGCACTAGATGATGTAATAGTAAAATCGGTTCCAACGTTTCTCGCACTAACTGTTACAAATCCCACAGTTCCGCTATTATTCTGATGGGTTAAGAAAATACGACTATTTGCAGTGACTGAAGTGTTTGCAACTGTTACAGTTCCTGCAACAAGAGTCGCAACGCCTTGTTTAGCATTAGAACCCTCCGCAACTTTTAATCCGGTGCCTACGGTCTCCACTGAAATATCAACATAACTTCTTGTTTCAGTAGAACTTAATTCAAACCAACGATCTGTATCATTAAATCCATCAGCAAAGGTAATTGGTTGGCTACTACCAAGTGATATAAACCACCACTCATTACCATAATTTTGGATAGCAACAGAACTTGGGCTTACGTCCCCTACGGTTTGGGTGTCACCTAATACCGCAATATTAAAATCTGCTGCCGCTGGATTTGTAACAGAAAATGCAGCAGAACCGCTGCTATCATTATTGATAATTTGAATACGTGTTTCATCTCCAGGTCTAGAACCTTGTGCGTAGATTATATTTCTATTAAAAGAATAAGTTATATCCAAGGCACCATAGACATTATGTATTTCAGTACTAGCGCTTTGACCTAATTGAATTTTACCAGCGGGAGTAATTGAGAATTTTTCAGTTGCGGCAAGCGAATAACCTGTGTCTAATTTAAACTTACCTCCATCTGATACGTCTTGTCCGACCTGCCAGGTAGTTCCGCCTATTGCTTCTATAAAATATTTAGGATCAGCACCGGATGCCGATTCCACTGATATATTAAAAACACAACCCGTGCCAGTAAGACTAGTATTTCTGGCTTCCAGAAATGTTAGCCCTCCTGGATTATCCTCTATAATACTTATTTTTCCATTAATTACATGAGTTTCAAGACTTCCTGTATTACCTATTGTCCATAAACCGGCGGAAGAAATTGAACCTCTTGATGTGCCATCAGTCGAAAAATTAATAGTATTTGCTGCAGATGAATAAATACCGGTATTTGTGTCTGATGAAAATGAGTATGAAGGAGATGATGCCGAACCAGCACCAGTTAAAATAGACGTGCCGGTTACTGTGGTACCAGTTATTGAGCCGCTTGAGAGTGTTGAAACGGTTACCGATCCCCCGAAAACAGATGGATCTGTTCCAACCTGAGAAATAAAATGATCACCAGTAAAAGACGTATTATCGCTGAGTACCGCAAACTGACCAACGGTTCCTATTGCAGCTTTACCTGCAGATCTAAAAGCAATTTCTCTTGTAACCGTATGACTTGCCCCTAAATTAGCTAATCCGTGATTGTAGTGGGCTAAAACTGCAGTTGTATAAGAAGCATCTTCCGTCCTAATATCACTTTGGAACGGGAACATATTAGAAGTAGCCGCTGAAGAAAAAGTAGGGGTGGCTAAACTTCCGCTAACTCTAACACCTCTCTGTGTTGTTCCTGAAACTGCTGTGATGTCGTTTCCAACAAATAAATAAGTACTTGTATTTTCTGAACCACCAACACCGATCCTCTCAGTAGTTAGGGTGTTCACACCAGTAAGATTAAAACTTCCCCATGATTGGTTTGCAGTAGGGGGTCTACTACCATCACGGGCTATCGAAGACGAATCAACGCCTCCACCAGAAATGACTCCACTAGATGCTTGGAGAAGACCATTAAGTGTTCCAATAGTAGCGGTTCCATCTATATCTAAATCATTAACACCAGAAATATCCCCATTATCAGCAACAATCACTACTGAATCTTGAAGAAGTTTTCCGGTGGTTCCATCATAACGAGCAATTGCATTATCAGTAGAAGAAGCAGGACCGACAACATCACCAGATCCTCCACCACCGGCAACCCAAGTTTGTGACGCTTCGTCCCAGATATAAATAGCGTCATCGGCTAAAACAACTCGGGCGTCACCATCGGTATTACCTTGTGTTGGTAAATTCGCGAACGTATCAACAGGTCCGCGCCAGGCATATGAAGGAATGTTTACAAAACTCATTATTTCCTCACCTTATCTAAAACTTTAAATTTACGTTTATTTGATTTTCCGGCTTTATTTAAACTAATTGCTACCGCTTGTTTCTGAGGATACCCAGAACGTATAAGTTCGCTAATATTTTCAGAAACAGTTTTCTTAGATTTTCCTTCTTTTAAAGGCATTAAACGCTTTCTAAATTATGAAAAATAATCAGCTTCTTTGGTGATTATTATGTAATTATTATCACTATTAGCAGATAAATTATAAACAGAACCGGCGTTATGTTGTACTCTAACGTTAATAGATTGGGTTTCAGAAGCCAACACCAAAGCCTCACCTCCTAAAAATACCCCATAAGAAACCGAGGTTTCCTTAGTATTGGAAGCTAATAAAGCTATTCTGGAACCTCCCACATAAACCCACATATCGGCAGTGAATGACGAAGCTGTGGTGTTATCAAATTGAACCGCAGCTCTTACACGATAATACGCGGTTTTTGGTGCAGTAAAAGCCCAACTAGCACCGGTAGTAACTGTATTGTTTGTGTCAATTGATAAATCTTCGAAATTAACTATTGTTAAAGTTGAATTGGATATAGATTGACCCGAATTAGACACGTATTTTGCTATTAAAATACCTTTATCAAATGGAACTATGCTCGTTTCTGTTGGAATAGTTGACCATGTTCCCGGTGTTGTAAGGTTAACTTTAAGTCTTCCGATCAATCTAACAGGAACATTACTTCTGGCTGTAGTAGAGTAAATAAGCCGGTTAGAATCAGCACCTCCTGCCCCGCCCTCGGCGGTAGTGCTGATTAAACTTCCTTCATCAACCAATATTTGGGAAACGGCTAACTCTACACTTCCGCTATTATTTATTGCATAAACATATAAATAAGTTGAAGTACTTGCTGCTATTCCTAATGTTGAACCGCTGGAAATTACAAGAGATAGTGACGAAGTAACACTTAATTGATCGTATGTACCATTCGTTGTTGTTGAATTTCTAAAACCAAACCTAACAGGAGAGTTGGCAGTCGGATCGATACCCGCCTTAGTTTTTAATGCAATAGTGAGTGCATTACTTGCTACAGTTGCTGATAATCCTAGGTTACTTAGTTCGTATGATTCGTCTCTAGCTCCAGGAGCGTTTTGAAAACTTAACGAACCAGAGCCGTCGGTAGTCAACACTTGACCTGATGATCCATCGGCATCTGGAAGACTTAGTGTGAAATCTGAAGGAACGCTTGCGGGAGCTTTAAGCCCTACATAATTACTACCGTTAACACTTAATTCACTAAAACGAATTTCTCTGTTATTAATGATAGTTTGATGACCAGCAGGATTCCAATTTACAGCACCTTCTGAATTAATAGCCAACCAAAAGGTAGGCATTCCCGAAGAAGCCTCGATATTGAGACCTGTAGTAGCATTTAAATCATCAACAAACATTGAAATACGACGATTATTAGAACCTTCTAATACGACAGCACCTAAGGCAGTTGCTGTATTATTTGTATTAGACGCAGCTACTAACTTGGTTGAATAAGCTTGTACAACTCCAGAAATTGCACTAGAATTGAACCAATCATTACTTGATGTTCCTTGAACTAATGCTCCTAAAATATTAGTCTCGGTAGGTCCAAAAGATGCGGCTAATACCCCGTTTGAAGAAACGCCGGTAACATTATCAGAAACTCTGTAAAGACCGCTATCGGAACTATTTGTAAATCCAAGAGAAGGTGCAGCTGCAGAACCATTAGCAAGAAGTAAAGGACCTGTCATTGCATCGCCTGTGTCATTTACCTTACCATTTAACTGTGTTTGTATTGCCGAGGTAACTCCTGAAAGATATCCAACCTCTGTTGCTGTTACAGAAGAACTAGTTATAAATCCACTTCCATTTGTTATTGGAACAATATTAAAGTTTAATGCCGCTAATTTATTAAGATCAATACCTGCGGCTGTTTTAATATTAGCATTAGCAATGTCTAGGACAGTATTTAGATCCGCATCAATTGTTTTATTAGTTAAAGTATCAGTAGAATCGGTTGTAATAAGATTAGATAGAGTGGTACCGTTATGGTATTTTAATCTACCACTAGTATTATCAACTTCTAAATCTCCTTTTTCAGAAGCAGAAGAAGACGTGACGGGAAGAATATTTAATCCGCGGAATATTCGTAAAAAACCAAAAGCCATACTATCTCTCTATAAATTCAAAACTATAACCGTGAGAAGTTTTGCAATAATCGTGTAAAACGTTTGATATGCAACGTCTCTCTATTCCTAAAATTTCAGAAGCCTCATTGATACTTTTAAATTTAAGAATGTCTTTATCTTTTTTTGCAATAATCGGTTTAAAATATGAAGGAACTCCCTTTCTTTTTTGTGAAATAATTAATTTCTTTTTTATTTAATTCATCCTCAGAATAAGCACAATCAATTTTTTCTATTTTAAAATTTTCCTTACCGTACTTTTTAATAGCCTTAAAAATTACAGAGTTGTCTTTATTCCTATTAAATTGACAATGACTGTAAAATCGTGACTCCAACGTAGCCGTGGTTTGTCCTATATAAATCTTACCATTGATTATGTTGGTTATCTTATATATAATACCGAAGGCCATGCTATTGCTCCAAAGCTTGTGCAGTAAACGCTATTGAACCGGTATGGTTTGCGCCAGCTATTGCTGTAGTACTAAAACTAAATTGACCTGCATCATCAATTGAAAAAGTAATATCTGCATCACCAACAAAAGATCTTGCTAATTCCCATTTTTGAGTTGTTGGATTATTTGCGTTATAAACTACAGTCATTTCTCCCGCTTCATAAGCACTGTTAGTTGTAGTTTCTCTGTAAACTGAATAACGAATAAACCCGGCACGAACAATCGCCGTACTAAAAGAAAGTCCAGTTAAAGTAACGTTTGTTCCAGGGTTATGTGAGGTATCAAGAGTAAAGGATTGTTTTGAAATGTCACCGGTAGAAGTAAGACCGCTTAACGCTTCCTCTACAGCTTCGGCAAATTGAATTACAGCCTCGCTCCATACTGGAGAAGTTCCAGTATTTGGGAATTCAATGGGTGTCCCCCCGATTACGATTGTTGGCATAGATAACTAACTAGAAAATAAAGAAAAATCCAGGCACAAAAGTGCGATAATTATATATTAGTTGTTAAATTTTAGAAAGAGGAGGGAAAATAAAGGTAAGTGGTTGAAATTACTTATACTTCCATTTAAAGCCACGATATAACTTATTGTATTTAATAGCTTTCCAGATATTGGTATTATCAAATCCTGCTTCTTTTGCGTTTAAAGCCGATGGGAACTCTTTTATTTCACCGGTTGAGGGGTTTACCTGTAGAATAGGCTTAGAACGTGCCTGAGAGGCTTTTAAACGTAAATTAGGGTTGTTTTTATAAGCTTCTTTAACCCCATTACTAATAGAAGATTTGCGGGTCTCATAGCTTTTTTGTAGTTGTTCTGGGGTTAATTTTTGAATGTTATCAGAGTAGTACTTGTTTTTGCGAGAAAGCGCGCATGGTTTACAAATAACACGTAAACCGTCCCAACGATTTTTATCTTTATGAAAATTTTCCAACGGGCTATAAGACCTACAGTCAAAACAATTTTTTAACTTAATTCCGTTTTCTTCTTTATATTCTTTTCTTTTCCAAAGAGCTATAAATTCTTCAGGCATTCCTCGTTTTTTAGCAGACTCCGACATTTGTTGTTTAGAATCTTCATTAAATTTAAATCCAACACTACCTTCTCCGCCTTCTGTAGAATTAACAAGATTATGACCAGATTCTTTATAAAACTTTATCCAGTAAATCTCTCTTTCATTTAAAATCTCTTTGGACTCACATTCTTCTATGACCTTAATACCATACATTTTGTTTTGTGACAACAGTAATTTAATCCAGTTATTTTTGTGAGATTTCGGAATTAATGAGGTTTTAGTTTTGTGTTGTTGCGCTCTACGCATTCCGGTTGTTGATTTACCAACGTAACGAACGATTCCTGTATCCGGGCAAGTTAAACCATATATGATGTTTCTATTACTCATAAATCTAATTATACACAGAAATTCTACTTTGTCAACAAGAATAAATAAAAGGGCCGCCACAGAGTGAACGGCCCTTAAATTATTGATTACGTGGTAGAATTGACGATATCAGTGATCAACACGTTTCTGCCCGGAGCCGAGCAAAAAAGTGCCTGATCAGTGTACATCCTAAACTCGTAGGCAGCAGAGTTTTCTAGCTGTCTAAGAATTTGATCACCAGGCATTCCCGGAATATTAAAGCTAATATCACGAGAACCAACTCGGAGCCAATGCTCTTCTGATAGAAGATAACCGTAACCTTCCTTCACATAGATTGAAGGAAGAATTTCGATTTCACCATTCTGAGCATGGAATAGGAGCTTTTCAGAACCGTTTTCCATTTTCTGCTTAGAATAGCTTCCATCGTACTTACGAAGAGCGGCCTGATCTGACATCATGTTTGCCCAAGCCTTTAGAGAGACTAGAGCAAGCATTTTGCCATGATGGCCTTTTTCAATCGCGCGCGTAACGGCGAGGTTTAGCTTATTAAAGCTAAGCGCACCAGAAGACGCACTGAAAGAGTTACCCCTCCAAAGCTCGAAGTCAGAGACTGAGATGTTGAAGAGAGAACCAGTTGATTGGCTTAGAATTTTGTGAATTCCAGCAAACTCGTTGTTATACGCACCACGACGCCACACGACGTCAGTAGCAACCACACCAGCCGCAGCGGCAGATGAGTCAAGCGTAAGAACACGAGTATCTAGGTTCACAGAGCTAATTACGAACTGACCGCGAGAAGTCGCGCCAGTCGTATCACGGATTTCAATCGGCATTCCTTTTGAACCCGACCAAATTCCAGGAGCCCACTCAGCTAGCGTAATGGTCACCGCAGCGCCAGAAACGGCTGAAACCGTTCCATAGCCCATCTGACCATAAAGAAGCTCGATCTCAAGAATCTTGGTGAAAGAACGCATAGCATTCTCAACCACATACTTGGACGCGCTTCCGAATGACGCTTTATCGCTACCAGAGCGAGAAAGCGCATTGTAGCCGATTTGTGAACGCATAACCTTAGCATTTCCCTTAACCTGAGCATCACGCATAGGCGAAGACACCGCAGGAAGAAGGTTAAACGCATCTTCGTCCGGACCGGCATACGTGATACCGTGTTCTAGACCAAGAGCCACCGGTTGGTGGTAAAGGTTACCGAGATTTTTCTCTTTACCGGCGAAGTCAATCATATTTAATAGATGGACGTCTTCCGGATAGAGATACTTAATCTTATCAGCATAGAGTTCTTTGAAGAACCCATTCATTGTTCCGACTGTTGCCGCCGGATCACCGAAGGTATTAACTGCACTCATTTATATCTCCTTTAATTACTCGCTGACCACATACTCGACGACTAGACAGGCGTCAAGAGTGTTAGCAGCGTTTAGAGCTAAGGCAGTGTCAACCGCAAGCATAATAGACTTGCCACCACCTGAACCGGTCGTAATTCCTGAAGCACTTCCGAGACGAGCAGGAACTAGCTCGAAAGCATCACGTCGGCACGCGTAAGCCGCGCACACTTTTTCGACTGATTCGTTAACTTTTAATAGAGCACGGAACACTCCGTTAGCATCTGAGGCAGCAACGGTATACGTCGCAGTCTCACCGCTCGCTAGAGCACCAGTGATCTGATCCACACCCTCGGTCTGTAAAAATAGACGCGCGGGCTCATCGTTACGAGGGACAACTGAGGCAGGGGTAGCATTTCCGACAATTGAAAGCGGAATACTAACGCGCTGAACCTTTAGTTGCCTATTCTGTACGACTTCATCCTTTGCACTGTATGAAGGCATAAGTTACTCCTATAATTAGGTTTGTTATTGTTTTTGTTGTATTTATGCTTTTCAGACTAGCTATTAGATATGAGTGCCTAGTATTATCTAGTTACACACAGTCGGCTAGAGCCCGATAAAACTTTAATACAATAGTTGTTAAATTCTAGAGACTTAAAAGTCAAGATTTTTTTAGATCTTTTTAAAGTAATCTCTGAAGCTAACTTTAGGCTCTTCTTTAGGCTTACCACCCTTTTTCTCACCGGCATCAACAATATTCTTATTAAGTGGTACTGGAGGGGCTTCCTTAGCCTTTTCTAGATTACGTTTACGAAGACGTTTTAGATTATCCTTACCTAAAAGTTGCTCAATGAACTCCTCGGGGGCAGAAGAAAACATAGAACGGATGTCTTCTTCCATTTCTTGACGAACTAGAGGAAGAACGTCATCTGCTGTAACATCAAGACCCTTATCAAGAGCCTTTAACATATATTCAGAAACACGTTTTACAACGTAAGGACTCTTAGGAAGTTGAGACTTTTCGAGAGCTTGTGTAATCATAAGATCATAACGCTCTGTCTCTTGTTGAACTAGACGCTCATATTCACGAGCTTCTAATTCTTTCTTTTCCTTTTCGCGCTCTTCTTTCATTTTCTGAAGTTCCGCTTCAAGCTTTTCTTTTTCAATTTGTTCAGGAGACTTTTTAGAACGTTCGATCTCTTCCTCAACAATCATCGCAGCAAGAGCCTTCTCATCCACATCAAGCTCTTTCATAAGTTCGCGAATTTTCTTAGGATTTCCTTTAGCTTGTTGAAGATATTCAGAAACTTGTTCAAGCTTCTTCTTATAATCTGAAGCTTCTGACATGCGCTTTTGCGCGGCTTTTGCTAGCTGAAGCTGCTTTTTCATGTAGGCTTCGGCTTCAGAACCTTCTTCAATTTCAAACGGAAGATCTTCGTCAAAATCTTTACCATCAACCTTAAGTTTTAACTTCTTAAGTTTTTTAGCAATCTTAGCTTCTTCCTTTTTTTCTTCAGCGGTTTTTTCTGAAGAAGCGGTTGCTTCGGTAGATTCTTCTTGACTAACTTCTACTTGTTCGGTAGACTGTTCAGTAGCTTCGGAGGCTTGCTGCTCTACAGGCGCTGATTCTGGTGCGCTAGGAGTGGGGGTTTGGTTGGTATCTGACATTTTATTCCTTTCAAAACGCCCAATTTCTTGGGTAGTTAAAGTATAGTCCGTCTGTTAAGATAGGACAGGTTTATATAAGTTGTTATTTTTTAACTTCTTTTTTACTTTTCTTAAGTAAATCCTTAATTTTATTAAACTTTTTAGAAGGGTATTGTTCTTTATAAATTGGTTTTAAAGAATCAAATGTATTTACAGAAGACATTAATATTGTTCTAAGAATTTGTTCACGTCTTTTAATGTAATGAACACGCCCCAACCGGCACGATTACCAGCAAATACAAGACCTACTAATCTACCATAGAAATCGACAACAGGACTTCCTGAGTTGCCGGGCATAATCGGAACGCTACTTAAATTTGCTTCAATAGAAATAGCACAAACTTTTAAATCGCCAAAAATTGTTTCAACTTCAATAATTTTATTTTTAGGAAGATCGCATTTGTCTTTTTTATCTAAAGGATTCATGATATGGTCAAAAACATTCACTGTATCAAGACCGATGATTTCACCACGAGTCATTGTGGTTGGCATAAGAGCGGGATGACCGACAACAGCAACAATTTGTCCAGGATTTGGTTCAGAACCAATTGAAATATAATCTTTGTAATTAGGAAGTGCTTCCACAAGACAAAGATCGGAAAAATCGCTTTTCTCTAGGACGCGACGCGGAATAGAACGACCGAAATCGTCTTGAATAAAAACGTCTCCGCCTTTTCCTACTTCACAAACGTGAGCATTTGTTAATACATAAACTTGACCAGAAGGAGCTTTAATATGAACTCCTGTTCCTCCGCTATTACCTTCCTTATTCGTAACCTTTACAACGGTCTGTAAAGTTTGAGAACGGATAAAGTTATAATGAAGTTCTGGAGCACGGATAGCTAAAACGGCTATCAACAAACCGAGTAATATTTTTTTAAGTGCTTTCAAGTGTCCTTTCTTTACATATTTTCAATATCTTCGTTAGAAAGCGGACCTTTTTTAGCCTGCTCGTAACCATATTGAATTGCGGGTTGAATTTTTTCCTGATTAAAATCTAAAGAATCTATGACTAACTTTTCTGGAGCATAAACTTCTAATTCTATAGCACGTTTCCCAGGAAGAGGATTTCTATTGTACCAGAGACAGTTTTGTATATCGTTTAGAAAGATTTCGTGCGACATTAATTCTGTAGTTCTTAAGAGGTTTTTTGCCCAATTGGAGACCTTACCTGCATCCGGATTACTTTTAAGAGGATTGCACATTACAACAACAATCTTCTCTGCCCCGTCCTTTATTGCTTGTTTTAAAGGGGCTTGTTCTCTAACTCCCCCATCAACCCATTCTCCTACGGCATCAACAAGTGTAGGAATAGAAGCAGAAGCAACGACAGAATCTACATAATCAGAGTCTTTACAATGAGAATATTTAACTTCCCCAGTGATAAGACTTACTTTACAAGCATAGGCATCGCAAAGAGGCTCACCTTGTACAACTTTCTGCATTAATTTCTTAAGCGGTTTAGAATTATAAAGACCGGTTGTTCTTAAAAAAATCGCGCAAAGGTTAAATTTAAAGATGTCTGTGTTCTTTTTTACGGAAGCCCAAAATTTTTCACTTCCCTCAATTCCTTGAAAGGCAAGTCCACAAGCATTAAGACTTCCAACAGAAGTTCCGTAAATAGCATCAGGACGAAATCCTTGTTCATAAAGATATTTTACGAACCCAAATTGCATGGAACCCTTTGCGCTCAACCTCCCCCGGAAAGAACCAACGCGATTCTCTTCGGGGGAATTTCCTTATTTAATTGTTTATTTTCCATATAAACCCTTTACATTTAAAGGTTTTACGTACTACACAATTTCTTATAGCGGCCCAAGTCACATTGATTGATTTTGCCGCTTCTTTATAACTTGAATATTTAGCTATAAACTTATTATTTAAATCATATTTATAAACTTGAACGCAATTAGGAGGAACTTGACCTTTTTTAAATTCGGTTTTAGGACTTAATCTTTGCCCCCTCTTAATTTCTGTTTTTGGACTTACGCGAACGCCCTTTTTAAAAGAACCTTTATTAGGTTTTATTTTACCTTTTGTGTTTTTATTCCAAGGAATGGTTCCTCTAGGAACACCTTCTCCTCCAGGCAATATATTCAATAGAGTAGAATTTTTGTTATATATTTTTATTAGATCCTTTTCAATTTGTTGCCAATTTTTTTCAGAAGCAATTTTTAAAATTTTAACAACGGGAAATAAATTTTGTTTTAATAAACCATTTAACCAAGCATTTTTATGATTTTTTGTGTTATTTTTAGCTTGTTTTAAGTGTTTATATAATCTTTTTTTAATATCGTAAGTTTTACCGATATATCGAAGTTCGTTACTTAGGGGATCGCACAACCCATAAATGAAAACAGAACGATTTTCACTTTTCTTTTCTTCCATTTAAATTCCTAAAAATGTATTAATTGAATTAATTAAAAAATCTTTTATTGACTGTGTAAATAACTCAGTAGTTTGTTTTTGATTTAGTAAAACAAGAGCCGCGTATAACCCACCAGATTCAATTAGGTTTTTCTCATCATTTAAATAAATACTAACTTCTGCAATTTGTTCATAAGTATATCCAGAAAGAAGCATTTTAGCCGCAGTTTGATAAATTAATCTACGCCCAAAAGCAGAAGCTGCTGATATTTTCGCTGCAATTTTTTGTTCAAGAACTTCCGCGCTATTATTATAAGCAACTAAAAATGCGTCATAATCAGCTTGATATTGTTCTCTATGAGCGTTATACTCTGTAATAGTCATTAAAACCCAACCATCTCCTTCAGGAAGAGCCGTATTTTCTCCTAATTCCCGAACTTCAGCGGGCCATTCATCAGGAATTCCGGCAGGTTTTAAAACTACACTTGCATATTTTTTAACAGCTAAATTCATTTTTAACCTCTTGCAGTACCAAAGAAGTATTCTTCATTAACATAATCGATTAAGAAATTACGAGCAGAAGTTCCAACAGAACCAACAACTTGAATATTAGAACTTACTTGTCTAGCTGCAGTTGTGGGAATATTTGTTGTAATATTTCCGACGTTTGTACCATTAATAAAATAATCTACCCGAGTTCCATCAGCATTAACTTCCATTCTAAGTCTAGTCCAGCCAGTTGCTACCGCAGTAGAAGTATTTGTGGTGGTTCTAGTTGAGTTATTGGCGGTTTTAATTCTCCAGTTAGCAGATTGTGTACTATCATATTCAAAATAAACACCGTCTACGTGATCGGCATTATTTGTGTCATCTCCGTATCCGATTCTAAATGAATATGTGTTTGTTCCATCAGAAAGGTTCTGTATATTGATTAAGGTTTCGTACACTACAACCCCTGACCCAAAAAATGTTGTTTGACCGCCCTTATGTAAACAAGCCCTACCAGCAGCGGTTGTTCCTTTTGTGATTTGTGCAATACCTGGATGGTTTGCTGTGACATTTGTAACAACGCTGGTAATAGTTGATGCCGTGCCTGTTGCGGTTATAAACCAAGAAGATTCACCAGCGGTTGTCGAACTTGCTGTAGTAGCCGGAGAAATAAAATCATCAAATAAATAATAACATAATCTAGAATTAAAATTACGGTTAACTCTGCTATTCCAGGTTCCATTAGAAGTGCCATTATCTTCTAAAATAAATTGTCCGCT
>CAZRNW010000020.1:9777-16026 GCA_964601535.1 uncultured Flavobacteriaceae bacterium | reverse complement strand
GCCTCGTGGTAGTTCTTTAGATAGTTCCTCTGAATCTAGAAATACAGCATCATATAATAAACGCTATGAATCTAAATTAGCGCAACTTCAAGAAGAGTATGGCGTTGATATGAATGATTCAAATGATATAGAGAACCTTAGAGTCTTTGTGCGCTTAACTATTCAACTTGAAGACATTGATAAAAAGATTAGAGATTCAAGTGATGATAGACAACTTAAAAACTTAGGAGATTACCAGCAAGGTCTTGTTAATTCTTTAGCTAATCTTCAGGATAAATTAGGTATTACGAGAAAGGCGCGGAAAGAAAAGAATGTAGATGATATTCCTCAATATCTAAAGGCTATCCGCGCAAAGGCAAAAGATTTTTGGAACCGAACAACTACTCCGGTAATTTGTGCTAATTGCAGTATTGAGTTAGCACGGTACTGGCTAAACTTTCCTGATCTAGCCCTAAAAGTAGGAATGGAGTTAGAGTGCTGGAATTGTCATGAAAAGGTTGTGTATTCGAATTAATGTATGTACTTGATGATGTAGAAGAAGGCGAGTGGGCCTTAACACAGATACTTGCAAATCCAGTAATGTTTAGAGAATTTATTAATGAAGATGATCCTCTATGGAAGCCGCTGGAAGAGCACGAACGAGCATGGACTGCTTGTAACTCTCACTATATTGCTATGTGTTGCGGTAGAAGTGTTCATAAAACTACCTCTATGATTGAAATGCTTTATTATTGGGTCATCAATGATCTATTTATTCGTGGTGATCCAGGATTGCTAGTTATGGTACCCAATAAAGCACAAAAAGATTTATCGTTTTTTAGAATTCGATCAGCCTGCTTAAATCACTGGTTAATTCGACAGTATGTTATGCCCACTGCCATTAATGTTACAGAGGGTAAGATTGAATTTAAAACTGGTTTTCAGTTTTTAATGAGAATTGCCGGTGCCGCTGGTACAGATGCTAATGTTATCGGTATCCATACAATGCGGATTTGGGTTGATGAGGCTCAAGAATTTCCTTGGCAAACTTGGCTTTCACTACAAAACTGTTTAAAGAAAGAGATACCTAATTTTCAAATGATTGTCTCTGGTGTGCCTAATGGTGAAAGACGCCAAAATGTATTATTTGAATGCGACCAAGTAGACGAGGCATATATATCTTTTAATATTGCCCAAACAATGATGAGTTGGTGGACTCCTGAAATGGAGTTTGAGGCCAGAAAGAAATATCATGCTTCACAAGAAGACTCAGAAGACTATAAACATTATGTTTTAGGCCAGCATGGGGTTCCTACATTTGCCGTATTTGATCGTACTCGATTTTTAATGGAGCCCTACGAAGTTACTAGAGTAGTACTCACTCAGAAAATGTTTGATGCTTCTAAGCGTATTGATCCTGATGGTGTAGAACGCTACCACATAGAAGAAGTTATTAGTCCTGTTCCCCCTTTACCTACAGTTAATGGGGTTCCTGCATTAAGGGGAGTGGGCTACGATGTAGGCTATTCTCCTGATCCTGCGGTGTTCCTTATTATGTATCAAGATGTCGGCGGCGCGTGGAGAATTATTGCTAGGTACGTATTACAGAGAGTTGAATATGCTTTACAGAGAGCTACTTTAGCTTATCTAGATAAAATTTATAACTTTAATTTCCTAGGAATTGATATGGGAGGACCTGGAAAGGTGCAGTATCAAGACTTAGCAGGAGATTTAACTGATTATAAAGAGTTTAAATATATGGAACGCCTATATCCGGTAGAATTCGGAGGTTATATGGTAGTAGCTGCGCAGGATGAAAAAGGCGAAGTTATAGAAAAACGGGACCAAACGAAGCGCGTAGCGGTAGAAACAGTATCTAGATGGGTACATGAGCATAGAATTTCTTTCTCTAAAGACGATTTAAATCTAATAGAAGAACTCGAACGTACAAAATTTAGTAGAACACAAACGGGAGAGCCCGTATATAGAACTGAGGACGACCATCAATTTGCCGCTCTAATGTGTGCTGTTATGGCATATGAGCATAAATTTGGTCCACCAGTAGTTTTTTCTAAACCAGATATTAAACCTAAATTGCTAGCAGCTAAATGGCTAGATAGTATGACCGGAGCGTTAGTATGAATGATGTAGTAGATACAAATGCAGCAATTGCCGATGAGGGTATTGCGAAGCAATTAGCCAAGGCCTCTATTATGGGTGGTGCCCCTCCATTTGGAGAAGGGTATGGTACTTTTTATTTACCATATCAAGCAATTGATTCTACTTATTCTGCTCTAGGATTAAGTCCAGAAAAACTTATTGTACCAAGAGATTACCACTCTGTACTTAAACTTTGTTATGATTTTTATCAAAGGGGTGGCTTAGTAAGTACAGTTATTAATAGATTAGCCGAATTGACAATTACAGAGATTAGAAATGGGCAGCGTAAAACTTCTGATGAGGCAAATGCATACTTTGCAGCAGTACTTCATCGAAAGCCTTCAAGGCTTATGAGATTTTTACATAATGCTGCCCTAGAATATTTTGTTTCTGGTATGGTAATTCCACGAGTAGATTGGGAAGAAGTTAAAGGTTCAGATGTATCCGCTGATTTAGACGCTAATAGAGAATATGTTTTTCCTGTCTTTGATCTTTATCCCCCGCAACTAATTAGAATAGAGTGGGCAGGATGGGGAGAGAAAGAGTTTTATCTTAAAGTACCTTCTGCTGATGTAAAACTTATTAGACGAAAAGGCGGCAAGATAAAGGAGCAACAACTTCGCTACCAAGCATGGGTTACACAATATCCCGCAATGGTTAAGCAAATTCAAAATGGCTCTGACACCATTGAACTAGGTGAGGTTGATCCTATTCTGAGAAAAGAAATTAGTATTACACCTTATCCAACGCCTCTTCTATTTAATGTTCTAGAATCTATTATATTTAAACAGCAGTTACGACGAATGGACTTTGCTGTAGCTTCTAGAGTTATTAATGCTATTTTACTTGTTCGTGAAGGTAACGATAACTACCCTTTAACAGAAGAAACAAGAGAAAATCTTGATGTATTAAAGCAGCAAATCTTGGCGCGAGCAGGCGATCCTCGCTTACTTGAACGATTGTTCATGCTATTTTCCAACCACACTACACAGATTGAATGGATTACACCAGATGTATCTGCGATGTTGAATCAGGATAAATATAAGCAAACAAATGAAGAGTTAAGTGAGGGCCTAGGCTTTGCAAAGATTCTCATTACAGGAGAATCTAGGTATGCTAATGCTTCTGAAGTATCCACTTGGGCCATTCAGCCTCAAATGGAAGAACTTCGTCAAGCCTTACGAGAATTCTTGCTAGATATTTATGAAGAAGCGGGCAGGAGAAATAGATTTAGAAATATTCCACAGCCTAACTTTAGACCTATTAGACTACAAGATATTATTAGAACTGCCTCTGTCTTCCAAGCAGCCTTTACTGAAGGTAATGTATCTAGAACCTCTAGAGCAGAATCTATCGGACTTGACTTCGAAACAGAAGTTGAACTAATGAAGGATGAAAAAGATTTAATGGAAGGTTTGGATGCGTTCCCTGCTATGCCTTATAGCCCTCCACCGCCAACAGTTGGGGGAGGTCCCGCTAATAAGGGCGGTAGACCAGTAGGATCAAGAAATGTTCCCATTAATAATCGTAATAGCGGAGTAAAGCCTAGGGGACAGAAGCCTGTTTCTAAAGTATCAAAGGCAGAACTTTTAGAGGATGAAGAAGTAATTGAGCGCTTAGATTCAATTGCTACTGAACTAGGACTTATTATAGATATAAAGAAAGTATTAGAAACGGAACCGATAGTTGAGTAACTATAAGATAGTGTCAGTTTTATGGCAAGATCATATACATGTATCACGGCAAGAGATACCCTTAGATATCAATAAAGTTATAACTGCGCCCACTTTAAGTATAGGAATGCTGATTAAAAAGACGAAGGATGTAATTATTATTGTATCCGATTTAGAGCGTTACTCTGATAGGGATGATGCTTCTTATACATTGATTTATAGGTCTAGTATATTAGGTATTAAGGAATATGGAGAAATAACGATTGATAATTTACGTTTCGCGCCCTAAATTAACAAATAATAAGTAATATTAAAGGTGGTGAGTAACTGTTGGAACAAGATGTTATTAATTTGACATCAGCAATTGCAGAAATTGCTGATATTGAGGGAGATATTTCACATCCTCTCTTAACAAAAATTAAGTTTGTTTTTGCAACTGATGAGGGAGCAAAACTCGCTACTTCCCGCGCTGGTTTAAAGCAAGGTATAAAAGCAGAAGACTTTGATGAAGTCATTAAAACTGCTATAAATATGCCTGTGAAGATGCTTTATCTAGGACGAAAGAAGATTGGTGGGCATTTTGGTTCTGTACCAATTGGTCATATAACTGGAATGACAAAAGAAGTAATTGATGGTGTAAATTCTCTAGTTGCTGAAGCAGTTCTATATACAGAGGAATTTCCAGATGAAGTTCATTTCTTAAAAGAAGCATTTGCAGCAGGTGAAGCGCCCGGTATTTCTTATGAGGTACGGCATAATCCTACAGCAAGTTTAATAGAAAATGGTGTTGAGTGGCTTAAAAATCTTGTAACACAGGCAGCAACAATTGTTAAGAGTCCTGCTTACGGATCAAGAACCGCTATTATGGCACTAGCTTCAAATAAAGAATTAACTGTTGACGAATTTAATAAGGAACTATTAGAACTAATGAAGCCATCAAGTAATAACTCAGAGGGAGGATCAAGTAATATGGATGAAAAGGACAAGAAAATTGCTGACTTAACGCAGCAATTAGCCACTGCTTCCACAGAGGCCCAAAATCTAGAAACAGAGTTAACTACTCTGCGTGATCAGATTAAGACTCTTACAGAAGAAAACAGTGGACTAAAGAAGACGGCACTTATAGAAGCCAGATTAAAGGCATATACAGAAGCAGGACTTACCCTAGAAGCAGACGCAGAAAAGGCAGATAAGAAAAAGAATCTTCTTGTAGATATGTCAGAGGAAGTCTTTAATACCTATATTGAAGACTTAAAGGCAGCAAAAGCTTCCAAGATAAAGGCGGAAGCCTCACGGAAGGGCGCGGATTTTCCACGCTTTGCTACCGGCGCAGGAGAGGAATTAAATCTTACTGACTTAAAGAGTAGCCTACGAGCAGTAGCTCGGGGCGAAGCTCCAAGTTCTGAATAAGGGAGGTTGGAAATAAATGGCTAATGCAATTAATACTGGAAATCCTACTTCAGCAACATTCATTGTAAACAAGTATGATGATATTGATGGAGCTAGGGTAGCTCAGTCTACAGCACGAGGTAGACTATGCTTTAGAGATACGGATGGAAGAATGCTTCTACCAAGAACTCTAGCAGAAGCACAGAAGGCTGTATATCCTGTTGATTGGGCAAAGCCTCTAAATCCTGGGCCATACTTCGCAAATGGTGAGGGCCTAAACGGTTCCACACTATATTCATTTAATGATGGAAGTTTGTTCAATCAGGAAAATGACTTTGCTATTGATCCAGATACAGCATTTAGTACGCCGTGGCCTGCAGCAGTAGGCCCAACATATGATGTTCCCCCAGCTCTATACGATCTACCAGTACCTTCAGGTGCTAAGGCTCTCGTATATGATGAAGGCACATTCACATTTGGTTCGGGCAACTACACAGGCGTTTCGAGCGACTACAATATTGGTTCTGTTGTATATGCAAACTACACATCTGGTAATGAAGGCAAGATAACCGTATCCGGTTCTGCTGCTGGAAATACAAAGGTTGGAGTAGTAGTTAATAAGGGTGTATTCGGCCAGAATACCATTACTGTCAAAGCCTTTGGCTCTGCACAGCTATAAGCTAATCTAAATAAAGGAGGCGATTAAGGAATGCGACAAAAGGATAAAGCACTAACTTCCGAACAGAGATTAGCACTAGCGGAGTTAGCAAAAAATGATCGAGCAGCATTTGCTGAAGTAATTACTGAGTACGTAGACCCTGTATTTTTAACGCTTGATATTGCGCAAGCATTTATGAATACAAGAGAAATGCAGTTTGGGGAAATTCTTGTAAAGCGATTTAAGGGAAAGTACCATGTTCAGCAGATTGTTCCTGGTCAAATAACATTAAGTGAACAGATCGTAATTAGAGACAAGGCTGTAAGCATGAATCTCGACATTCTTTCTGCAAAGGCTACTTGTTTTTATCAACTTGGTGATAGTACCCAG
>CAZRNW010000020.1:6951-9767 GCA_964601535.1 uncultured Flavobacteriaceae bacterium | reverse complement strand
TCTGCAAAGGCTGGTTATAACACACTAGAACTTCAGCACGGTGGCCCGCAGTTTAGCCCTGAAACAGTTAGAGCAGATGTACAGAAGGCTCTCCAAGAACAAATTCTTATGAGAACTTGGAATGCGCTTTCAAATATCTGGACTACAGGTAATGCAACAGCACTTACCATTACAGGTGCAGCAAACAGCAACTTCTTGGATGCTTCTGGCCCACTAACAGCCAGCGTTCTTGATGCGGCTATTGATCACACAAATTATTGGGCAGGTTCAGTTCGATCCATTATTGGAACAGAACAGGCGCTAGCCCCACTAAGCACATTTGGACAGTACCAGATTATCGCTGGTTCTACTAACGATTTCTATGTTGCTCAGAATGGGCAGCCCGCTGGAACAATCGCTAATGTTTCTCCATATGGCAGAGGCTCAAAGGGTGTAGAAACTTACAGAGGCGTTACAAATATTATCAGACTTCCACAGATTTTTGATAATAGTGAGTATCCTCCTAAGCCACTTCTTCCTACAGACTTTGTTCTAGTAGTTGGAGATAATATTGGTGAATTTATTACTTACGGTGGTCCTCAGTACAAGGAATATGTAGACAATGAGCCAACTCCACCTTACTGGAACTATGAAACATGGGTACAGTTTGGTATGATGATTTGGAATGCCCGAGGTCTTACAAAGATCAAGGTAACATCTACAACACCATAAAGTTGATGGTATAACAAATTGGAGGCCATCGGTCATTCTTTTGGCCGGTGGCCTCTTTATTTGATTTATAGATAGTATTTACGATATACTATTAGGGGTACCAAATAGGTACATATAATGGAGGTTAAAGGAAATGGAAGCAGAAAAGGTTTTTTATAAGAAAAATGTTCCATATAGAATTGGAGTAAGGGCAAATCTTAAAGATTCAGAAGGTACTGTACTTGATGATGAGAACCCTTATGTAAGTGTAGATAAAGAGGACTTACGAGCATTTACACAAGCCAATAAGGTAGCTCTTTCTACAGGCGCGTTAATTCAAACGCCTGAGCCGCCCCTAGAAATCATTACACCTAATTCTATTAGTGATGAAGAAGCTTTGGATTTAGTATCTAAATACTTTGTATTAAGAAAGAGGCTTCCTGAAATTACTTCAGAAGCCGCTATTTTAAAATTACTTAATGCTGCTAAAGCTTCGAAGCGTCCAGAAAAGACATTAGCTCTTATTACAGAGCGTTTTGAAGAAATATCGCCTGCTGCTATGCAGGGGGAAGTTTAATACAGGGGTGATTATGTGAATCTCTTAACCTTGGTTCCTGCATTTAAACGGCACCTTAATCAGTATATGACTGATGATTACACAGATTCTAAACTAGCCGCATATTTAGCGGATGGTATAGAGGCCCTTGCGTTTCGTTGGAGCCGAACATACGAGATTACATATACTGCACCTGAAACTTATGAAGTTAGTCCTGATATAGCGTCTAAGGATAAGCGTCCTATCATTTTGATGGGAGCAATTATCTTTAAGATGGGAAATCTACAACTCGCGGGCTTTAAAGATCAAGACTTTGCTTATGATCCACAGCAAGGCCGTCAAAACCCTATTCAAGTTGATGTGGAAGAATTGGCTAGATTTTTACCTATCTATAGATTAGCAAAGGCTACGACAACTTCTATGAGAGGTTATAGTAATGTACTTAACCCTGAAAGTTATCAATGGTTAAGTGGTGTTATCGGTGGCGGCATAGGTCCGCAGTAAGGGGATATATGAAACGCTATGTAAATGATCGTGTACACGGCGAAGATTATTGGGCTTATAGATTTTATCCAGAGGGTAAAATTCCATATAAGGAACAAGATGCAGTAAAAGGGCATGACGATTCATTTATACCCTATGAGACATGTAGTTATTGTGGAAGTTTATCCCCGGAAGCCGCGCTAGAATTACTAGAAAAAGATGTCTCCGCAAGCGGTGCCGATTGGAAGTATGGCTGGCCTCATAAATTTTATATAAAAGCAGCTAAGAATGGCGCGGGTAAATTCTACTCCCGTCATTTATATGATGCTGATACAGAAACTCTAAATAAATTAACGGAAATACTTGATAGAAAATTGGGTATTTTTTTCATATTGGATGATAAGGGCCTTAGATATTCAGCTCCCTATTTTGATTATCAAACATGGGTTAATAGTGGGCATGATGATGAAGCTCCTAAAGATCATATTAGAGGATTAGATGGATAATATTAGTGTACTTATTCCAACATATTTTGGAAATCAACTAGCGACAAATTGCATAGCCTCTGTACTTAGAAATTCCCCCACAGTAGATATACGGGTATTTAAGAATGATATTGGCTGGCTGAAGGCTTGTAATAAACTTATGAGTGAATCAGATAAAGATGTTATTCTACTTAATGATGATACATTTTTTCTAACTGATGTCATTAAAGAGTTACACGAATTAGCCTATTCAGATGCCTCTATCGGAATTGTAGGGGGAAAATCTATTGCACCAGATCAAGAAACTGTTATAAACTACGGTATTTATATCTCCCCTGATGGTAATACTGCTCATAAATATTATGGGAAACTTAGAAATGAAGTTACAGAAGTAGAAACTCAGCGGGCAGTAGAAGGGTCTTGTATGTATATAAAGAGAGAAGTACTAAATACAATAGGACTCTTTGACGAGGGTTATGGTATGGGTTATAGAGAAGAACTTGATCTATGTTTTAGAGCAAGAGAAGCAGGCTATAAGATTGTTTCATGTCCTACTGCAGAGTATGTACATTTTGTATCAGCCACGCATTCAAAACTTGGTA
>CAZRNW010000020.1:0-6941 GCA_964601535.1 uncultured Flavobacteriaceae bacterium | reverse complement strand
CAAAATGGAGTACAAAACTTAAATTGGGAGAAGTGTAATGGGACCTCGAACAGATTATCATCGTGAGTGGAGACAAAATAATCCAGAAAAAATGAAAATCTATGCCGAGAATAGGAAAAGCTCTCAAAAAAGATACCGAGAAACCCATCGAGAAGAACTTAAAATTAAAAAACATCAGTACTATTTAAATAACAAAGAAAAATTTGATACTAAAGCTAAAGAGTATGCTAAGGCTAATCCTAAAGTAAATCGAAGAATTAAACGTCGCTTAACTTATGGATTAACTCATGAACGGTTTTTAGTTTTATTAGAATCTCAAAAATTTAAATGTGCAATATGTAAAATAAATATTACGGAAGAAACACTTCACGTAGATCATGATCATGAAACTAACGAAGTTAGAGGATTGCTTTGTCAAAATTGTAATTTTGGTTTAGGGCGCTTCAAAGATGATCCTCATATCTTATATAACGCACAGAAATATTTAAGGCATTACGGATGGTAAAGGAGAAGTAATGGCTGTACGAGCTGTAGGCGAATTAGCAATTTTTTATGGTGATAAAGAAAATACAGGCCAATATGACAATGGTGTTTGGATGCACCTATTGGATATTCCTTGGATTACTAAGTTAGAAGAAGCGGGTCTTTATAAAACAGTTATTAGAACTCTTTTGGTAGAGGCGTCTGGATGGAGCAAGGAGATACGAAACCGATTTCCGCACGTAAAACAAATTGGTTTAATAGATCATCCACTCTCTGCCCACATATCACGTCTGTCTGCAGATAAACAATACGCATTTTTAAGTGATTTACAATATTTAGATGGCATAATGACTTTGACGGAAGAAGAACGAGAATTCTATCAAACTGCCGTCCCTTCTATCCCTGTAGTGCGTGTTGGTCTACCCTTCCCATTTGAAACCTATGAAACAAAGTATGGTCATTTTAGGGAGTCTGAGAAAGATTTAATAGGGTTAGGTGTTGGTGCGTCAGACAATGATAGAAACTTTGTAAGTAATATACTTGCATTTCAAAAACTACAACTTAATAACCCTGATTTAAAGGGAGTCTTTCTATCAATACCGAGTCATTTAATTCCATATTGTGCGTATTGGGCCGACCGGGTAGATAACCTTTATATTCACCAACGAGTAGATATGGGTGAATATTACGAAATGCTAAGTCGTTGTAAATTCGTTATCAATCTGACAGATAGAAATACTCCAGGTAGACTCCAAGGCGAAGGTGCCTTTTTTGGTGTTCCAGTTATAGGCTCAAATCGTTTGGAGCTACAGGAAGAATTATTTCCTACACTTTCAGTCAAGCCTTATGAATTAGAGAAGGTTGTGACTTTGGGGCAGCAACTTCTAGACAGCCCATCTACTGAACTATTAGAATATGCTTATAATAAATTACAAAACTATAATTATGAACAAAGTTTAGAAAGATTTAATACTTTAGTAAGTCTCATAAAGGGTGAGTAAGATTGATTCCAAATATAAATAATACTTGGATCAAAAAGCAGATTGACGAAGTTCGAGAGCAAATTGGTCGAACAGTTATCTTTTATACTGTAGATTCTTCTGCTTGCCCTTTATGTGATTCTGGTAATTTATATGATGTTGTAAATGATACTTCATTTAACACCTTATGTGCAGTATGTAGTGGGGCCTATTGGCTTCAAACTGCGGTTGAAAATGAAGTTTTAGCAAGAGTGCATTGGGTAAATGACGAGGCTATTACTGCTACCCCCGGTGGTAAATACTACACTGGCGAGGCTACTGTAACAATTGATGAAAGTTATAGAGAATTAGCAGAGCAGTGCCAAAACGAAGGCGGTAAAGTTTTAGTAGATGGTCATTCCATGCAAATAACACGGATTATTCCTTTCGGAGCACCCGCTATTTCTAGATATCGAGTGATCCTTAAAAATATGGGGGATAGACCGCAGTAAAGGAGAAGGAAATGGCAGCTATATTACAGAATATCGTAGTGTGCCCGTATTGTGATCAACCCTTTGAACACAATAAAATAAATGGGATCGCATTAGTTCAATTAGCATCAGATATAGATGCTCGTAAACGAACCTATTTACGCTTGATGCTTAATGCTATTGAGCGTGAAGAGTCGCTAGATATAACGAAAATTAAAAAGATTATCTTTGATCATGTTAATGATTTTACAAGAGATATTCATACACAGATTGGGTATGGGATTGACGCTGAGTAATGGCTGGTTCACATCTTAAAGTCTTTGGATTAACCGAACTAACTACAGCACTTAGTAGTGCTTCTAATGAATTAGGAAGTATTATTAGTCGTGCAACAGACTACTTTAAATCAAATGCTATACAAATGATTAATGAAGAGATTATTAGTGCTGCAGCGTATGCAGGCGAAGATGCATTTCCTCGACAATACTTATATGGAATTCTGGAACATATTCCAGGTATTTTAATAACAGAGGGCAATTCATTAGTACTTGACTTTGATGAACTAGGCACATACGCAGTTTTAACTACCGCCTTTCATTATGGAGCCCGTTTATCAAGTGGTGGTACGGTGGAGTTACCGTGGCACGGCGGCGGGGGAGATAGCGGACTTAAAAACGAAGTTGATAAACGATATGATTTTTGGTCTGCTGTTCATGGTGGCTATAGATATAGAAATATTACTACTACGGGGCTATGGCCTGAAACTATTGCAGCCCGTGTAGATCAATGGAATTCTTTGGGCAAGGCTCCGCAATGGCTTTTTTTACAATATGGACAAGAAGAGTGGGAACCCACGATTGATCCTTCGCCTATTGTTGAGAATATTACAGATAACTTATATAGTTTGTGGCGAACTATTTTACAAGGTGAATTAGACGCCCTGATTGATCAAATTAATGACTCCAAGCCCGGAGTGCGCTATGAGCCTAGAGGTCGGGGAGCGAAATTACGTGGCCCATTGGGTAGATTTATTAGTTTAGAACAACTACAGGAGCTATAAATGAGCAATACTTTATTTGAAATACGGGCGTTAAATTTAGCTCTGCAGACATACCTATCTGGTTTAGGCTGGTCAGGTATTACCTTTAAAGAGGGATATCGTAGTACAGATACTATCACTGTTCCTACTATTGCTTATAAGTATCTGCCTTCAAGAAAGACACCTTTTCAATTAGGCACAACCTCTGAAAAGTTGGTTCGAAGAGTTATTCAAATAACTGCTTACATGGAATCTGAATCCAGAGCAGATCAGATTATTGATGATATTATGGATTTTATTGAATTAACTCCTATAACAATTATTGACAGCACGAGCGCGGTTTTAGGAACATTGAATTGTATAGATACTGCTTCTATATATGGTGAAGCCATTCCGCCTTTATTGACAAATCCTAAATCCATACAATGGCGAGGCGTTGTAAGGGCTACTTTGGAAGCATATTATTATTAGCGCCCTAAATTTGCTATAGACAAGCAGTATAATGTAGGGAGTCTCCTGACACACATAAGGGCGGGAGCAAATAGGTTAAGGAAGTGTTACAATAAAGATCTAAAAATCCTTTAAAGGAGGAATTAGGTTTATGGTTAAGAGAGCAAGAGTTCACTCTAGAGATTTACAGCCTCAAGTAGCCACACCTAAGGGATTACTTGCTGCTGCCCGAGTTCAAAGATTTGACTTCCCTATGAATCTCCCAACAACAGCAATTGACGAATTAGGAAGAAAACTACATGTTGGTATTACTAAGGATATTCCTGATGTAACTGTTACAATGGAAGCATTTGATGTTAGTCATAATACTTTCTCATATTTAACAGGCTACACACCTGCAACCTTTCCATTTTCAGGGGCCTCTATTACAGAGTTTAAGAATGTGGATGTTATTGGACAGATCAGGGATGGCTCTACCCTAGGTATTTTAAATGCTGTGTATGTTAAGAGAGGTATTGTTACAGGAATGGACGCCTCATTCGGTGTCCGAGATAATTCTACTGTAACCTATACAGTTAGTTCTAACTCAAAGAAAGAGTTTAGACAGCCTGTCTATTATGAAAACTTCTCACTACTTACAGCTACCGGCGTACAGACATTAGCAAATACGCCTACATATTTAACTAGAACTTCTGGTTATATTATTGATGCATATAGAACAGGTTCAGACGGCTCAACACAGTATATTGATGAAGGCACAGACTTCACAGTAACCGGAGCAAATCTAAACTTCACAGGTACAAATACTGTAGCAGGGGATACAATTTGGGTAACTTACTGTAATCCTACTACTAAGACCTTTGAAAGCCTTGACAATGCTTCTGCTGCAGCCGTGCAGGGCAAGTATGTGCCACTAACAATTAGTGTTAATAATATTCAGCGAGTACAGAGCGCTACTATTAGAGCTTCGTTCCAAGCTGAACAAATTCTAGAAATGGGTGGGCTAGGAAAGCCTGTTGGATATGAAATTGGTATTCCAAGCGTTACTGGAGATATCTCAGTACTTAAGACTGACAACGATCTTCTAGCAATCTTGGAAGGAGTAGCAAATACTACTGTTGAAAATGATATGGAATATTCAGTATCAACTCTTCCATTAAAAATTCAACTTAAGAATCCTGCTAATCCAAATCAGGTACTACTAACATACTATGTTCCATCTATTACGATTACAGCCGAAGGAGATTCGGACTCAGTTAATCAGTCAATGAATGAAACATTCTCATGGGAATCTACCACTGGTGATCTTTACATTATCTCTGGTGCAGGCCCATACTAAACAACAGATAATTTAGGGTAGAATATCGTTCTACAAACGAAGGGATAAGGCCACTTAACGGTGGCTTTATCCCTTTTATTTTTATTAGGGAAAAGGAGAAGACATGGGTAAAATTTCTGAACTACTACGATGGAAGGATTCTTTGGTATTAAAGAATCAAAAAGGTGAGCCTCTAGAAACAGTTTGGGTTAGGATCATAGGTGACTATGATCTACAAGAGGCCTATAGATTAGCAAGAGTAGCATCCTCAGAGAAGCGAAGAGCATTGAGGGATGTTGATTCCACTGATTTTAAGGATCAAGTTTTAATTTTTGCTGAAGGCTCTGAAGAAGAATGTAAAGCACTTATTAAGGCTTCTCGCGGCGCGTCGTGGGCTTCTCAGGCTTTTTCTGTTGTAGTAAGAGGCGATGAAGTTAAAATTGATGAAATCGCCGTTGATCCTGATGCCCCTACTTTAGAAGAGCAGGAAAAACTAGATGAAGCCAATAAAAAAGTAGAAATAGAATACAGTGAAGCCATTAATGAGTACATTCGACAAAAAGAAGTAGAATTAGATACAGAATTAGCTTCGTTAAGTTTAGAAGATTTGCGATTACAGGCTCAAGTTGAGGCTACAGTAATGCTACCTCTAACTACGTTCATGTCTGAACTGCAGGAACAAAAAGTATGGCGGGCAGTATATGATGATAAAGAATGTAAAAAAAGAAGTTTTTCTAGTATAGAAGAATTTAGAGATTCTGTAGATATTATTAAAGAACAACTTATTGAGAAATACAATGAGTTAGAAGTTGGATTAGATGAAATAAAAAACTAGCAGAGGGTAGTTCGTGGGGAATTGCTATCTCTGTAGCAGAGAAATTGCGAATCCCTCTTGTTGAAGACCTACAGGGTGCAGCAGACGATCTACCCCATACAATATCATACGCCTTGCTTTATAGATTAAAAATTGATTCATTTAATGAATTGCCTAAAGATAAAAGACCACCTAGAGATTTGTGGTCTAAGGCACATAAGTTAGAACAGTTTTTTGATGAAGTATTTGACAGTAAAAAAGATAGTGGGAAAACATATATAGATTATGATCCTGAGGATGTGGAATAACTAGTGGCGGATTTAAGAGTTAGGTTTATTGGGGATGTAGGTAATCTCCGAGAGTTTTTTGGTGCGGTATCTGGTCAAAGTAACCAAACCTTTGCAAAATTAGAATCTCTTTCTAGAAGAAACCTAGCTAATCTAACGGGCATACTTCCTAATACCCCTATTGCTGCCGGTACAATAGGCATTGAAAAACTTTCTATTGTATTAGATAGATATAACAATACCATTAAACAAATAGGGCAAACTGCTTTAAGGCTGCCCGGTAAAAATGGATTTCCTGGCCCACTTCTTAATTTAGGTGAAGTAACAACTGCCTCAGCCGATCTATCAAACTTTATAGGAATTCTTAAAAAGTATGGCGATGAACTTGAACGTCTTAATATCATTAAGCGAAATGCCGATAGACAGACCTCTATCACTGACAGGGATATTCAAAATAGAGAAGCGGGTTTAAAAGTACCTTATACGCAGCAAAAGGATACTATTCGACAAGCAAGAACGGTGCTTTCTAGTGATTTAGCGAGAGTAAATGCTGAAATTACTAGACAACAGGGAATTGCAAGTACACGATATGGGATTGTTCAGCAACAAGCTCTTCAAAGAATCAATGTACTACTACAAGAACAGGCTAGATTACGAAGGGCTATTTTTAGTTCTCAGGCTCAGATTAATAACCTTGATCGAGCCTATCAACGACAAATTGCTACTGATACCACACTAGTAAATGCCAGAGCTAGACGATCTGCTTCGCAACTAGTTGCTCAAACTGCTGTATCTGATATTGCTATTCAGCAGCGGGCTAGGGATGCTGCATTAACACAAGCATTTGCAGCCGGTCCCCCTGTAGATACAAACATTCTAAATACTTTAAACCGATCTAAGACTCTTACAAAGATTTTACAGCAGTCAGGTTTAGGTTACTCACAAACTGCAGGTAAACTATTTGGAGTAGGGGAACAAGGGTTCGGGGCCGCTTTACAAGAACAAGGTGCGAAATTTAGAGAGCCTGTATTAGACTTAGTTAGGGATGTTACCCGAGTAGGCGGGTCCTTTAAAAATACTCAAGGCCAAATTGTAGAATT
>CAZRNW010000019.1:0-16234 GCA_964601535.1 uncultured Flavobacteriaceae bacterium | reverse complement strand
GTATAGACAGTTGAGTGTTCCAAAACGCCAACTACGTGTAGCCGGAAAACGTTATGCGCAACCATTATTGGACTATAATAAATTAATTTTGTGACTAAATGACCTTTTTGCGATTATACAAATTACAATTGGACAATTAAATGAGAAAAATACTTCAAATACTATTCTTAGCGCTTTCCATAAATTCCTTTGGACAGTTAGGCAACGGCTATGACTTTATCCTTGACGAAATCAAAACCAAAGGACAAGAATATGAACTTAAAAAAGACGCTAAGTATTATTACTTGGTGGCTTATGAAAAATCTAAAGGTACTTTAATTGCAGTTTCCTACTTTTTCAACTACGACGACAATGTTTGTTATTGTGTGTCTTTTATGTATCCAATGACAAATATTAACGCATTGGTTCAGACCTTAAATGAAAAGTATGTAAAAGAAGGTGAGTTACTCTGGAAAGACTATGCCTCTGACATCTATTACGAACTACTCAAAGACAAAGAGCTTGTATTTCTGAGAAAATTCCAAAAGAAGTAAAACTAACCGGACAACACTGGACGCTTAAATGGCAGCGCATAACACACGGTGTGGCGACCAGCGGGCGGAAAAAGGTCATCGCGGCGCGCAGAGTTAGTTGTCCCTTCGGGAAATTTATTTGCGGCCGCTAATTTTGTTTGGTATCTTTAAATAAACATTTTAGGGTGTAGACGGTTGAGTGTTTCAAAGCCCGCCGATCGCCAACCGTGAAACCGTTATAAGTAATGCGCCCAGACTTTTTTTCTTAGACAATTTCTTTTAGACATCATCTTCGCGAATACTAATTCTGTCCTTCGCTCCATCTTCTCGGTTTGACATGGAGAATTTTAAGTTTTTTCCTTGCCGACGCACGGTTGGCTTGGAAGCCTATAGAACAGCTATCTCGCAAGCCACCGCACTTTTTCGCCGGAGGCGATTTGGCTACCACACAGCACAACTCATTTGCAAGTTGGCGCGCGAAACGCGCCAACCAAGCCCGATATGTTTTTAAATTAAGGCGGGTTGCAAATCAGTTGTGCCCCTACCGCACCACGTTTTCAAAACGAGCGTTCGCTTGAATTAAACATTCGTCTCCGAAAGCCTACGTCTTCATACGAGCTAGTATTTTTGAAGTACTACGTTATAGTTTTTACAATTCCCCCAGCTCCGAAAATGTGAACAGTGCCACCATTGTTAATTATTTCGCCATTCACTTTACCGTGCATATACACTATAGCATTTTTTCCAATGGTTAAGTTTTTTTGCACTACTCCATAAATACGCGCGATAACATTCTCTTTAACTGCTACATTATCTGCAAGCACGTTATTGTACTGCACATCCTCAAGAATATATAGATCACCTATAACTGGTTTTGTTTTAATCTTCATAAATCTTTACTCCCACCTGCACGATTTAGTTTGTAATTTTCATTATACTATTTTTTTTACCCGGAAAAACAATAGTTGGTTTAAATTCCTTCGCCGCCTTCTCTTCCATTGTTGCATAAGCAATAATGATAATCTTATCTCCCTCTTTTATTTTTAACGCTGCCGGTCCGTTCATACAAATCTCGCCGCTCTTTTTTCCGCGAATTGTATAAGTGATCAGCCTCTCCCCATTTGTATAATTAATGACATGTACTTGCTCACCTTCAATTATATTGGCAGCATTCATAATTTCTTCATCAATAGTTATACTTCCAACGTAATCTATATTTGCCTCTGTTACATGCGCATTATGTATTTTCGATTTTAAAACTGTAAGATCCATTTTTCAAAATTTCTGAACATACAAAGATACATTGTGATCCTATTTATTCAATTGATAATTATCAATGGAAGTTTACAAAATGTGATCTATTTTTGATCACATCTTCTTTCTTCAGGATGGTGTGATTTAGCTAGCCCGTAACATATCCTTTAATCTGCCGACACATCGCATTGACAATTATCAATGGATCTATTAATAATATGAACTAATTTTGTGATGTATCTTCTTTTCTTCGAGAGGGTATAATTTATGACTAGCCCGTTGCATTTTATAATGCACGGGCTTTTTTGTTAAGAAATCACAATTGAATTTGCGCATTGATAAACATCAACGCAAAAGACATAATACTGAAATAACTTGCAAGAAAAATCAAAATGAAACTAAGCTCTTACTCACTTCATAATTACAAAATGCTTCCGCAAGCGGAGAAACTTTCGATTGAACTTAAAGAGGCGATCGATGTTGTAGGGAATGTGTTCCCATTTAAAACCAACAATTACGTAGTAAATGAATTAATTGATTGGGATAATGTTGCCGAAGATCCGTTCTTTAAATTGACATTTCCCCAAAGAGATATGCTAAGCAAGAATAACTATTCGCTTATGTGGAACACGTTAATGGGAACAAATAATAAGGATATTATTAAGGCAACTGCTAATAAGATAAGATTGCAGTTGAACCCGCACCCGGCTGGCCAGATGGAGATGAATGTTCCTACGCTGAACGGAAATTCCATTTCAGGAATGCAACATAAATATAAAGAAACTGTATTGTTCTTTCCGAGTCAAGGACAAACTTGCCATGCTTATTGTACCTTTTGTTTCAGATGGCCTCAATTTGTAGGCATAGAAGGATTAAAATTCATGAATAAAGAATCTGCTACTTTGTACGAGTATGTGAAAACAAATAAAGAAGTTACAGATATACTTTTTACGGGCGGAGATCCGATGATCATGAAAGCAAAAGTTTTTGCATCTTATATAGAGCCCTTCCTACAAAGAAGACCGGACAATCTTCAAAGCATACGGATCGGAACTAAGGTATTAAGTTATTGGCCGTACAAATTTATTTCAGATGATGACGCAGATGAATATTTGAATTTATTCGAGCGTATTGTGAAATCAGGGATCAATCTTTCTATTATGGCGCATTTTAGTCATCCGCGCGAATTAGATACAGAGGCTGTGAAAATTGCTATCCAAAAATTGAGAGCGACAGGAGTTCAGATCAGGACTCAATCCCCGCTTCTGAAAAACATCAACAACTCTCCGGAGATATGGAGTGAAATGTGGAGGAAACAAGTTAATTTGAATTGCATCCCCTATTACATGTTCATTCCAAGAGATACCGGCGCGCAAGATTATTTTGCAGTAACCTTAGAGGACGCTTGGAAGATTTTCAGAGAAGCGTATCAAAATGTAAGCGGGATCTGTAGGACAGTAAGAGGGCCAAGTATGTCATGTACTCCCGGAAAAGTTCAGGTATTAGGAATATCGGAAATTAATTCCACCAAGTATTTTGTTCTAAGAATGCTGCAAGGAAGGAATTCAAATTGGGCGGGCAGGCCGTTCTTTGCAAAATATGATCCGAAAGCTATTTGGATGGATGACCTAGTTCCCGCCTTTGATGAAAAGTTTTTCTTTGAAGATGAGTTGAAGTTGATGGAAGAAATTAGTCTGGATAAAACAGCTTAGTTCTTTACTTTATTCTTTTTTTCATTCGTCTTTTTTACCAATCGAATTGGTTTGATACTGACAACAGAACAGTTTGGATAATTCAATCCAACTTTAATGAAGGCGTCTGCATAGCTTTTAGCTTTGAGATATAATTCTATTATCTCACCGCAATGTTCTATCGAAATTTTCCAGTTATCCATGGCATTAATATTATTTACAAAGTATACAGAGTCCATACCTTTACCATTGATAAATATCAATGTGCCTTTTAAATAAACTTTGTACATTTGAAAGCCTGATATTTAGAATGAAATGGCAGCATGAAAAACCAACCCGCAAGCAGAAATTGTTTGCGGGTTTTTTATTGAATAAAAAATTAAATTAAAAAAATCCCGCCGGTAATTTACCGACGGGACCTTAACTTTAAACAAAACCTAAAACTCAATCCTCAGGTTTCCAACACAATGAAAAATTTATACTGTAAAGGTAACTAATGCGGTAATCATTTGTATTGATATTTATCAATGAAGCTAATTATAAGAATAAATCAACTCATTTCTGTAAGTAGACAAAATGCTTGATTTAGAAAGAAAGCCCAGATAAACCCCATCATCTACTACGGGTAAATTCCAGTCTCCGGTTTCCTCAAATTTTTTCATAACACTAAAAATATTGTCGCTAAGGGAAATTCTCACTGAAGATTTTTCCATTATATCTTTAACAGAAATCTTATCGTATAGATGAGGTTTAAACATTTCCTCCCTGATACTATCGAGGCGCACTATTCCTACCAAATTATTGTTATCATCAAGAACCGGAAAAATGTTTCGTCGGCTGTGCTTCACGTTTTCAATCACAACCTTTAATGTATCTGTTCTTTTAAGCTGCGCAAAATCTTTTTCAATAAGCTTAGGCAGATCGATCCTTGAGAGAATGCTTACATCTTTACTTTCTGAAAGTACCGCACCTGAGTTCTTTAATTTTTTTATATCCATAGATTCCGGATGAAAATATTTTACGATGAGGTAACTTATGGCAGATACAATCATTAAAGGGATAATTAAACTGTAACCGCCACTAATTTCAGCGATCAGGAATATTGCAGTAAGAGGAGAATGAAAAACACCACTTAGTATTCCTGCCATAGCGACCAAAGTAAAATTACTAAGCGGCAGATCTATTTTAAAAAGCCCGCATATAAAAGCAAATAAGTAGCCAAGATAAGCACCAACAAACAGTGAAGGTGCAAAGTTACCGCCTACGCCGCCAGAACCGATAGTTGCCGATACTGCAAATACTTTTAAAAACATTACAGCGGTGAGCATGATCACAACCGCGAAGTTGGAGTATGCAGCTAAGTATAAAGGGCTATCCTTAAATATTTTTTCCATTTGATTTCCTGAAAGGAATTTAATGCTGTCGTAACCCTCGCCAAAAAGTGAAGGGAAAATAAACAGAAGCCCGATCAGAATTAGGCATCCGACTATTATTCTGACGACCTTAGATCTCAATTTCTCAAATAAGCCTTCAAATTTTTGAAATACATTAACGTAGTACAAAGACATAAGGCCTGTAAGACAAGCTAAGATGATGTAAAATGGAACGTTGTGATAGTCGAAGGATTTTAGATTTTGAAAACTTAATAAGATCCCTTCTTTTAAGATAATATTTGACATGAGCGCTCCGGATACCGAAGCAATTAGTAAAGGAATAAAAGCCGTAATTGAAATATCGACTAGAATTACCTCAAGCGCAAACAATACACCGGCAATGGGAGCGTTAAACGCTGCTGAAATACCTCCGGCCGCTCCGGCTGCTAATAATAAAGTACGTTCTTTATAAGTCAATCTGTTTACACGCGCAAAATTTGATCCAATAGCTGCACCGGTGCTAACAATAGGAGATTCTAATCCGGCAGAACCACCAAATCCTACAGTAAGTCCGCTCGTAATTATGTACGAATACATTTTTTCAAAAGGAAGAAAACTTCCTTTCTTAGCTATTGAGTGTAATATACCAACACCACCTACATTGACATCATTTTTTAAAAACGGTTTGACAAGGAACACCACAATAGCGATCCCCGCAAGAGGGAAAAGCAAGTAGAGATATTTAATTTCATCGATATCCGTTTCAAAAAGAAACTGACGAATATAGTGAACAAAAGTTTTTAGAAGTACGGCTCCGAGACCTGCGCTTATGCCAACAAGGATACTTGAAAAAATAAGGAACTGCTTATCATTTAAGTAAAGATGAATCTTTGAAACCAAAGAATTAGCCAAGTGTAAAACACGGACCTTCATGAAAATTAATTAATGTACATTACTAAAAACGATAAGGCCGGAAAACCAGCCCTATCATACCTAGCCAACTACCCATTTTTGAAAAAACTACATCAAAAGTTGGCGGGGCAAAGTTAGACGTAAGAAGGGGAAATCCTATTGATAAATATCAACATAACCGTTCCTATTGATAAATATCAACGGAGGTTGATTTAACAATAATTATACTTGTAACCACTTAATAATCATTATGAAATCATTATTATAGCATTATGTTTAACTTAGAAAATTATCATTTAAAATCCTCTTCCTTTTACGACATGCTTAGTGCTAAGGAAAAGACCCAGATTCAGGATAAAGTGATACGACAAGAATATAAGAGAGGTCAGTTATTATTTAGGGAGGGCACTTATTCGAAGGGCATTTACATTGTTAAAAAAGGAAAAGTAAAGATCTTCAAATCTAACCAACAAGGTTTTGAGAGCATCGTTTACATTTATAAAAAAGGCGATTACTTCGGTTACCGGCCTTTATTGGGAAGTGATCCGCATCCGGTATCAGCGGCTGCAATGGATAATGTGGTTGTTGGTTTTTTGCCTAAGGAAGCTTTTCTTACTTTATTTGAGAATTCAGAAACTTTAGCTAAGAAAATAATTTTGAACCTCTCACACGAATTTACAGTGTGGATAAATAAGATGACCGTTTTCACACAGTATTCAGTAAAAGAAAGGGTGGCGTTAAGCCTTTTGATCCTGAATAAGGTTTACCAAATAGAAGATAATAAAAAGTCGGTGATATCCATTGGCAGGGATGATTTCGCGAGTTTTGTTGGTACAGCGAAAGAATCGCTTGTAAGAACCTTAAGGATCTTTAAGGATGAACATATTATATCAAGTAACAATACTAAGATCACAGTTTTGAAACCCGCAGAATTGCATGAATTTTCGTAGCGTGCCTCCCCTTTTCTATCTAGTAAAAGCAGGGATTTGTATTTTAAATTAGTTGTTTGTAATTTTAAGAGCCTTAATACAGTTATGCGAATTCTTAAAAGCTTAAATAGTACTTTATTTTTCCTTTTTCTATCTCTTGTTACGCATGGATATAATACGCAGATATTACTAAAAAGTAATTGTCACGTAATTCCCCAAAAAAAATGTATTAGTAATCCTAATCTGAATAAATTTAATGCTCAAGATCTTAAACACACTATATTAAACAGGAAAAATAAATTAATAGGTTTTGAGATCGCTGTTCTTCAATCATTCAATTTTACTCCGAAAAGAATATTTATTTACACTAAGACCCTTGTTCCTTTTACAAATGGACCTTACTCATCTTTTGCAATTACATCTAATCCGAAAAGGGGTCCTCCTTTAGCCTAGATCTTCTCAAAAATAAGCTGAATTAATTTATGCCGGGATGCTGGCATAAATGTATTATTTAAACTGTATTTAATATTTACAGTCTAAAGTAAATTGCAATTTGGTTTATTGATAATAAGGAAACTTAAAACCTATTTTACTTATTTCAAAAGTACTAAAGAACATGAAGAGCAAAGTTACAGGGACCTATAAAATTTATGAAGACAACGATATTGTTCATTTGATAATTCACGATGGGGTGATTTTATCTTACGATAATGCCAAAGAAATTAACTCTTGTATAAACGCTTCTTATTTAAGTAAAAAGCATCTTAAATTATTTGATGCCCGCGGTTCATTTTTATTGGAAGAAGGGGCTCAACATTTTTTTGAAAGCCCAAAGGTCAAATTAAAAGCAAAAGCACAGGCTATTTTAATTAGCAATAACACCAAACAACAAATCATCGACCTCTTTACCGGAATGAACAATAGAAAATTACCAACTAAAATATTTGTAGACTATGATACTGCTATTAACTGGCTAAATTCTCTTAAAGATAATTATAACAAAAATTCAATGGAAGAATAAAAATGGAAAATTCAATCTGCAAAATACATAAGGAGAATAACGTTATTCATATTCAATTCAATGAGAACGCCTACTTGAAATACTCAAACTTAAATGAGGTATACGAATATATAGAAAGTATGTATGGGAAAAATGATCTTTTTAAATTGATTGATGTCCGAGTTCCACTTTCAATTGATGAAAAAGCAAAAAGATTAATTATAGATCAGCATTCAAAAAGCACGTTTGCAAAGCAGGCTATAATAGCAGGAAAAAACACGAATGAAGAAATCATTAAAGTTTTTATTAAGATGGATAGCGACAAAACGCCATTGAGGATCTTCACCGATTATGAAAATGCCATTGATTGGCTGCATTCTTATGAATTCGTTAAAAACACCTAATATACATTAAAAGCGAAGGCATGTTCGAATCATATATTAAAGAAAATATCGTATTGACAGTTACTCCGCTATGGACCGGGGAGGTAGATATTTATGATCCTGAGACAAAAACTATAGAGTATTCGATAGGTATCATTAATAAATCAAAAGAAGATATTACAATTGATCAGCTTATTTTAAGTGTGAGAAAAAAATCTCTTTTCTTTTCATATGAAGATTTTCCAATTAAAGTTGATAAACAGTTGATCATGCCAAATGAGCAATTATATCTTACATATGATCTAAAACCGATCATGAATTCATATGGGGATAAAAAAAGAGTTTATGTTAAAGTATTAAATAAACGATTCAGAATAGAGAGCAAGCCGAGAAGTATAAAAGAAATGCATAAAGACGTAATGGTAATTTACGCGCGCCATTTTTAGTATCCAAATCGGTTTTTATTATGAAGTTGAACAAGTTTTGAATAGTGTGATTTTGCAAATAGTATTATGAAAGGACTAACGAAAGCTGAGCAGCTTAATTCTGCATTAAAAACCGAGTTGAAAAAACCTAAATTGTCAACGATTCGACGTGTATACTTCGAGCAGAAAATGGAACTCCTTGAAGAGTTTATGAATTACCAATCAAAACAGAAAAATTAGATTAGCAGTACAATCTCTTATGCTGAAACTGTCGATTTAAGCAACCATTAGTAACAGATAATATATAAGAAATATAGTAACTTTGTCTGAATCCATGAATACTTTACTCCTAATATCAATTTTGGTGGCAATGTGCGCGGTGTTTTCGTACATAAACACGCGCTATCTTAAATTGCAGTCCTCCATTGGTCTGATGCTGATCTCTCTTATTTGTTCTTTACTAATTATTGTGGCGGGTAAAATAAGCACTACCTTTTATTATGAAGTGGGAACAATGGTGCGAAGCGTTGATTTTTCTCAAACACTTCTTAATGTGATGTTAGGGTTTTTGTTATTTGCCGGTGCTTTGCATGTGAATTTACAGGAGTTAAAAAAGCAACGCGGAGCGGTTATTTCATTTTCCACACTTAGTGTTGCTCTTTCCATTTTCTTTTTCGGAAGTGTAATGTGGTTCGTTTTCAAAATATTCAATTATCCTGTAGATTTTATTTATTGTTTATTGTTCGGAGCCTTGGTTTCACCAACGGATCCTATTGCTGTTATTGGTATCCTGAGAAAATCCAATATGCCAAAGGAAATAGAAGCTACCATAAACGGAGAATCTTTATTTAACGACGGGATAGGAATTGTTTTCTTTGTGACTATTTCACAAGTGATCAGTTTAGGTGTTGATACTCTTTCTGCATTTGACATATTATTTTTATTTGGTAGAGAAGTTGTAGGCGGAATTGCTTTAGGATTAGCATTAGGTTACGGTACATTTTATTTTGTCCGCAAGATCGATCATTATCAAACAGAAGTTTTAATGTCGTTGGCTTTGGTGATGGTTTGTGGTGCTGTTGCTCAACAACTGCATGTAAGTGGACCGCTATCAGTAATTGTAATAGGATTGATTTTAGGAAACACGGTAAGCAAAACAGCGATGTCGGAAACTACGAGAGATTACCATAATAAATTCTGGGAGTTGATAGATGATTTTTTGAATGCGATACTTTTTGTTTTGATAGGGCTGCAAATGGTAATATTGCCTTTTATCACCAATTACATTTTGATTGGTGCGTTGGCGATTGTTCTTCTTTTAATTTGCAGGTATGTGTCATTAAGGATCCCCATTTTGTTTTTAAGGGATAAGAAATTATTTAATAGCAGAACTGCTTTAGTTATGACGTGGGGAGGTCTCAGAGGAGGATTATCTGTGGCATTGATCTTATCTTTGCCTGATAGCCCGTATAAAGAAATAATGGTTTCAATCACTTACATAATTGTAATATTCTCGATAATTGTTCAGGGATTAACCACTGGTAAGTTGGTTAAGAAGTTATATTAAATAAATTACTATATATTCTTCTTCAGACCCTCAACAAGCATTTTAACAACGCCTTCTTTATCCTTTTTTAATTGCTTAGCAAATTCCTTAGCATAAGGATGTACGTCATGGTATTTTTCGCTCCTAGCTATTATTTCTAATAGTGCAGGGATTAAGTCTATTCCTTTTAAAGTAAGTTTATATAAAACCTTGGCTTTACTATCTGGGTGTTTATGTTTTGAAATAAGTCCGCCACATTCTAATAGAGCTAAACGATCCGCAAGTATATTAGTAGCGATCTTTTCCTCAGATTCCAAAAAATCTCCGTAGGTATTTTTACCCTTAAACATCATATCCCTTATTATAAGTAAAGACCATTTATCTCCAAATATATCAAGAGCTGTACTTATAGGGCATTCCGACCGGAATGTTATCTTTTTCTTCTTCACGGAACAAATTTAACAAATCACTTGCATATTACAAGTAAATTAACTTATATTTGTACTTGCAAATAACAAGTAGAATTTAAACTCCTATAATATGAGTAAATTACAAGCAAGAAACGAAGCCATTATTAATGCGCCCATCAGTACCGTTTGGGCTTTAATAACTGATATTAACCAGTTACACAAAGTTAATCCCGGCGTTATTAAAGCCACAGGTAGCATGAATCAATTGAACGGAACACGTACCTGCGAAATGAAAAACAGAGGAAAATTGGGAACAATGACCGAAAGGCTTATTGAAATGGTTCCCGAAAAGAAAACAGTTTGGACCATTGAGAGCGACACGATGGGAATGGGTAAAATGCTTAAAGATCCCCGCTTTTGTTTTTACCTCGAGAAAATGGGAGAAAATAAAACAAAAGTGATTAACGAATCCCATTACGATCCTGCCAATTTTTTCGTGGGGATAATGAATGCGCTCATGATGAAAAAAATGATGTCAAAAATACAAGGGCAAATTTTAGATAATATTAAAACCATAACCGAAAAGTAAAATATCATGGGCAAAATAAATAACGAAATAACAATTAATGCGGGCGTAGAAAAAATATGGGACATTTTAACACAGCCCGCCATGCTTGACAAATACGATCCAACAGTAAAAAAATCAACTCTGGTTTCGATTGAGAAAACCGGCCTTGGCGCAAAACGTAAAGTTGATATGCTCGATGGTAAAAATTGGTTCGAGGAAAAAATAACCGAATTTGAACCGAATACTGCTTTAACGTATCAGCTAACAGATTGTTCTTTCCCAATAAAAGGGCTTAAACATTCTTATAGATTTGAGAAAGTTGGAAATCAAACAAAAGTAAAACAGGTTATGGAATACACTGTAAAATTTGGTTTACTTGGTAAAGTAATGGATTCTTTAATGATACGTAAACAATCTGATGCGGGAATTAAAAAATTCTTTGCGGGATTAAAAAATTATGCCGAAAATCACTAAAACAATTTTACAATGGCATTTGACGAAAAATTAAACGACAGGATCAGAGAAGCATTGGAACATATTCCAAAGGTGGAAGAGAAATATATGTTTGGAGGAAGCTGTTATATGGTAAATGGCAAAATGTGTGTTGGTGTTGTGAAAGATGAAATGATGTGTAGGATAGATCATGATATTTACGAAGAAGCCCTCGAAAAAACGGGTTGTCGCGAAATGGTATTCACAGGTAAACCAATGAAAGGCTATGTATTTGTTGCCAAAGAGGGAATGAAAACAAAAAAGCAGTTTGATTACTGGATAAACCTGTGCCTCACATTCAATAAAAAAGCAAAGGCATCAAAAAAGAAAAGCAAAAAATAAAATTATAAACAACTAAAAACCTAACAAATGAAAAATTCAGTTAACTGGTTTGAAATTCCGGTAAAAAATTTCGAGAGAGCAAAAACGTTCTATGGAACATTATTAAATTCAGAAATTCAGGTAATGCCTCATCCTGAATACAAGTATGGTATTCTTCCTGGAGATATGCAAAATGGTGTTACAGGTGGAATTGTAGAAGGTCCGGGATTTGAACCAAGCGCAAAAGGTCCATTGATCTATTTAAACGGAGGCGATGATCTAAGTGTTCCTTTAGCAAAAGTAGAAAAAGCAGGTGGCAAGATTTTGTTACCAAAAACTTCTATTGGAGGAAATGGTTTCATGGCTCATATCTTAGATACGGAAGGAAATAAGATTGCGCTTCACTCGATGAAATAACACAAAATAAAAACCGCCGGGCCTTTCTTATTTAGTCCCGTCGGCATCATGAGTAAATTTTAGGAGTTTCGGTTCCTACAACCGTTTTTCTATTCTCAGGTTAAATCAGAATTCCTTTACGTTGCGTGAACTTAATTGCACTCACGAGTTTGTAAGATCCGCTCGTTGCACCGTAAACTGATTTCACATAGTTCTTACATTCTTTTGCAATATCTACAAGTCCTGTAACGGGTTTGTAAAGAATTGCGTTCCTGTTGATCATTGCGAGTTTAAAAGCAGTAGTAGCACTAATAACAGCAGTGTTACTTGTCTTCATATTCGCAAGCAAGGTATTTAGAGATGCGATCTTTAGATCAGCCTCGTTTGGCGCATACGATGGTATCGTTCCTAAAAGGTCAATCAATTTTGAGAAGAATTCCACCTTGCTGTCATAACCTTGTTGTGAAGTTGAGATATGAATAACCACATTAGGATCAATTGGTGTGTTAGGATCAACAGTCCGGTTTTCTTCTGCATTAGACACTTCTTTGATAGGCGTCGCTCTTTTCCCTTGAATCTTCCTGTTATAGGTCAATGCATCATTAATAGTTTGCACAGTTGCCCCACAGGATTTTAAAGCGGCCATTATTCGCGTGCTTAACTTTTTCACAGGTAAAAACACGATCTCACGGTTGTTACTTGCATTCTTTAAAAGGTTAAAGTTTGAGGTCGCGCTTGTCAGCGAGGTTGCTGCACTCGTTTTTAAGGTATTCATATTTGCGATCTTGATCGCGTTAAGACTTGGATTATAGGCAGTGCCGAAGCCGACACAACGGCTAATTAAATCTTCGAAATTAGCTACGTTTTTTTCATGCCCGATTTCACTTGTACTTGACATAGTAAATGGTTTTTTATTTTTTTAAATTAAATCTACCTGATTCTTATTCTCCGCCTTAGGCGGAGAAATTTTGCATGAGGAATAAAATCAGAAAAGAGAAACCCCAGTAGTAGCGAATGGCTTTGCCATGCTTCAATGAATACTGATATTTATTATTGTGGTTCCATGTTTACCTCCGTTTTAATTTCGGGGATGGTTTTTATACTATAACGCAAACCTCAGGCCAATCGTGCAGTTCAGGATATTTAAAAAGTGTTAAACAGAATCGTTTGTGATCAATTTCTTTTTAAGTGGTTATCTAAAACTAATTAGTTGGTACGTTGCCTTAAGTCCGTTATACAGGTGTTTTTGCTTCTTAAATAAAATCTTAAGCTGATAAAAAAGAATATTGGCATCGGGGCTAAGTATCTTTGCTTGGAGGCCGAGTGTTTTTGCGTCGGGGCTGAGTGTTTTTGCATCGGAGCCGAGAATTTTAACATGGGGGCTGAGAATGTTTGCATCGAAGCCGAGTGTTTTTGTTTCGAGGCCGAGTGTTTTAACATCGGAGCCGAGAATTTTAACATGGGGGCTGAGTGTTTTTGCTTCGAGGCTGAGGATATTTATGTCGGGGCTTAGTATTTAAGAGAGTATTCAAAAAAATATGCAAATGAAAAAACTGATTTGCCAACGCGCAATTATAACGTGGGACTAACATCCGTGTGCGCCTTTGAGGGCGCTTTGTACTTCTCACGTCGCTAATTAATTTAAATTAGCGTCATGTTCGCGCTTCTTTATTCTGGTTGCGTTTTCAGTTGACAGTTTCTTGTAAGCGGACAATTCCCGTCGCTCACCACAACGTATCGACCTAGACGTACCGAAGCGCATTTTGCAAACCCTTTTAGCACTTTTAAATTAAGACTAAGATTTTATGTTGGTGCTAAAACAGTTTGCAAAATCTCCTGCCCGCCTGTGGGCGCTAATCCGTACTAAATAAAATCTATCCTGTTTCAATTCGCTAAGCACGGAAAAAAACTTAAAATTTCTCTCCGTAAAATCATATTACTACAAATGGTCGCTAAAATTTGTGGTGTGACAAGGTAACTGGACAAATGATACATTGATGTGGTTAGTTTGTGCTAATTAGACAGGTGGTGAACATCTGTGTGGGGCGCACAACTTATAACACAAGGCATAGCGCAATGCGGGCGGACGAGGGTACAGGAAAATTTGTATCTTTATATAAAGGTTTAAAGCACGGTGGACTGATAATTTTTCAAAGCACTGCGCCAGCCTTCAAACCGTTAGTAGTAATGCGCCAAGACTTTGGTACGGTCTTTGCAATAAAAGTTGACAATGAAATTTAGACCCCTAATATTATTCCTTTTACTTTCTGTTATTAATTGCTATTCTCAGACTGGCACATTCCTTAAAACTTTTACTAATACTCCTACATATGGCGGTCCTATGATGCGCCATTGTGGTCTTGATACAATGTCAAGAAATTCTTTTATCACTTCGGGCAGTAAATTGAGATTTTCCTCTGGTCCAGGAGATACGCTTCTGTTCGACAGTTATATTCAAAAGACAGAAGTTTCAGGCTTGACGAATTGGTTCCGAATGTATCATTTATGGGGTAACGCAATGTGCCTTAAAGATGCAAAAGTTCTAAGCAACAAGGATATTCTTTGCACGGGAATGACTAATGAATTTTATACGTCAGACGGCAGCATCAAACATGGAATTCTTATGAAAACCGATTCTAATGGCTTTGTACAATGGTGTCGCTTATATCCCCGACAAAAATTTTACAAATTATTAGAACGCAGCGATGGAAACATAGGGATAGTTGCAGCTGATAGTGGTGGCGGAAATGGTAAAAATTTAAAATTAGCGCTCATTGATCCCGCTGGTAATTTACTTTGGTGTAAAAGACTTCAGTGTCCCGACAGCGGTTTTTATGGAGTGCACATCATAGAAGGAAAAGACAAAAGTTTTCTTATAAACGCAAATTATAGTTTAATGATTCTCGTTGACTCTTCTGGCAATCACCTTAACGATCTACAAGCTCCTTCTGGAGTAGGATTTTATCGTGGAATCAATTACTATAATCAAAACTTTTACATTGCTGGCTACAACACCAACGGATCAAAGCTCACATCAGCAATTACTAAGACTGACATGTCTTTAAATCTAATTTGGCACAAAGCGTATCAACCAAACAGCTATCATTCGGAATTCCATAATATCATGGCGTTAGCTCCGAATAATCTCATGCTCTTTTGTGAACCCGAAGGCATGAGTTTTAGTCCTGTTATGCAAAGAACAGGTTTTGCTTTTTTTGACTCAAGTGGCGTTTATAGAAGGAGTCATATATTTACTTCGGACTCTATGCCTCTGCTCCCTCAGGATTTGATAAGGCTTAATAACGACAAGATTTTGTTTACAGGATTTAGTTCTCAATTACAATACTTTGGCATTATAGACACAACTGCAAACCACTTCTGCAAAAGAGATACAGCCATCTGGAATCCTGTGCCAGCAATCCAACCCGTAAACACAAATTCTTTTACCAGTATAAATTCAACTTTAAATTACACCACAGTACCAGTATTCACATATTCTCCATTTGATTTAAGTATAATTTATAGATGTAATACTGGGCCAACAACAACGGAAATTGAAGAAGAAAATAACGAAGAAAAAATAATCTTGTTTCCTTCTCCGGCTTCCGATTTTTTAGTTGTAGAAATTAACTCAGAAACAAAAAGAAACAAACAAGTCGATTTTAAAATTTATAATTCTCTTGGACAAAAAATTATGGGTGACAAATTCTTGCCTGAATCAAAGTCCTTCATAATTGACTTGAGAAATCTTACAGAAGGCATTTATTATTTTGTTTACAATTTTGACTCGGAAAGATCAACAACAGAAAAAATTGTGGTGACAAAACACTAACGGTGGCGCACAACTACTAACACACGGTATGGCGACCAGCGGGCGGAAGAAGGTCATCGCGGCGCGCAGAGTTAGTTGTCCCTTCGGGAAATTTATTTGCGGCCGCTAATTTTGTTTGGTATCTTTAAATAAACATTTTAGGGTGTAGACGGTTGAGTGTTTCAAAGCCCGCCGATCGCCAACCGTGAAA
>CAZRNW010000018.1:15943-16272 GCA_964601535.1 uncultured Flavobacteriaceae bacterium | reverse complement strand
TGAAATCAAAAACCCGCAAACGTGAAGTAGTTCAGGCACGTCAGATAGCAATGTATTTTGCTAAAAACATGACTAAATCATCTTTAGCAACTATTGGTATGCACTGCGGCGGTAAAGATCACGCAACAGTTTTACACGCTTGCCGCACGGTAAATAATTTAATGGATACCGATAAACGCTTCAAAGCTTATATCGAAGAATTAGAAAAGAAAATCAGCATTAGCAACTAACAAAATAACCATAAAGACAAAAAAGCCCTTCAAGAAATTGAGGGGCTTTTTTTTATGTGCCTTCGACTTCGCTCAGGCACCGTAGTTCCAAATTTAATT
>CAZRNW010000018.1:6579-15933 GCA_964601535.1 uncultured Flavobacteriaceae bacterium | reverse complement strand
GCCGAAACCACATTGCTAATTACTCTCATGCACAAAATCATTTCGCGTAAACACACGCACGGGATATAAGGCCGCAAAGAAACCAATCAGCATGATAAGAGAAATAATCCAAACAAAGTCTTTTGCCTGCAAATCGATTGGGTAATAAGGAATATCGGTGAGTTCACTGAATTTTACAAAATGGAATTTCATTTGCAGCAGACAAACTATTAAACCTAAGGACAAACCTATTGCTGCTCCTATTGCCGTAATTAAAAAACCTTCACCCATAAAAATGCGGCTTATTAAAGTATTGTCGGCTCCCAAATAATAGAGTGTTTTAATGTCTTTCTTCTTTTCTATAATCAACATTGTTAAAGCCCCAATAATATTAAACGTGGCGATAATTAATATAAAGGCAAGAATGATAAAGGTCCAGAGTTTTTCAGATTCCAGTGTTTTAAATAACACATCATTTAACTGATATCGGTTCTTCACCATGTACTTATCGCCTAAAGAACTTATTAAATTTGACTGCACTTCCTCTAAATCCGCTCCTTTATTTAAACTGATTTCTACTGCAGAAACCTCATTGGTGCAATCGAGCAACTCACGCGCCACATCAATATCAACCAATACAAATTTATAATCGAAATCATCATTTAAAGAAAATGTCCCGGCAGGAAAAACATATTTCTGGTTAAAATTATCCTCCGGATTCAGGCTCTCCTCCAGCCCTCTTTTCGGACTATAAATAGCAATCTGTTCTATTAAATTATTGATGTTAATTCCCAACTGATTTGCGACGCCTCTGCCAAAAACCGCAAAATGGTCGTTGCCATGTTTTAACTGAAAAGTTCCTTCTTTAATAACAGAATCGAAATGCGTTACTTTTTTAAAATTATCATCAACACCTTTAATGGTAATGATTGCTTGCTTATCGCCATTTTTCATTAAAGCATTATCGAAGATGGAGCTTGAGATCTGATTGACACCTTGTGTAGATTTTATTTTTGCAATAAAGGCGTCATCGGCGACAAAAAATTTCCCTGAAGCGGGCATTATTTTAATATCCGGCTCAATGGCGTTATATAAATTGGCCACATAACCGGTCAAACCATTCATGGCCGATAAAATAATTACAAGCGCGGCGGTAGTTAAAGCAATAGCTACAATACTTATCCAGCTAATGATATTAATAGCGTTATTTGATTTTTTTGAAACCAGATAACGCCTAGCTATGTGAAATGATAAATTCAGATTTATTTTTTTAGAAGCTCTTCGATTTTCATCGCATAATCAAGTGAATCGTCAATGAAAAATGCTAAATCAGGCACAACGCGTAATTGCTTTCCAACCATATTACCCAAACGTTTTCGGATAGCCGCCTTTTCCTCCTGCACTAAATTGAAAATGGCTTGGCGGTCTTTTGCAGCCATAATACTAATATAAACTTTGGCTACACCTAAATCAGGACTCACCCTTGTTTGGGTGACGGTAATAAATGCCCCTCCAAAAAGGTTTTTCGATTCGCTTCTGAAGATTTCTGCCAGCTCTTTTTGAACCAGTTTATTTACCTTTTGCTGTCTAACGCTTTCCATAAGGTAAAGATAGTGAGAATTTTATACCAAAGGTACTCCTTCAGAGTAATAATTTGTTGCTATCTTCGTTACGGTAATATGGGAAAACTGTTTTCGGTTTTAAAGTACATTAAAGGCTATTGGAGCTATGCTTCACTGAATATTGCTTTTAACGTTTTATTCTCCATTCTGTCCGTTTTCTCAATTGCTCTCATTATTCCTTTCATGGACCTCCTTTTTAAAACAGATGTTCAGTTCTATGCCGATATCATTCAAAAAGGAGCGCCTAAGTTTAGTTTTAGTCTCGATTATTTTAAAGGTTATTTCAATTACATGGTGGCCGGACAAATTCTTGCGTTTGGAAAAGCTTATGCCATCATCATGATTTGTACCAGCGTTTTTATTCTGACTTTCTTTAAGAATTTTAGCCGCTATATGGCCATGTATTTTTTAGCACCTATCCGTAATGGCGTAGTGCGCGATTTGAGAAATAAATTATTTAAAAAGACTTTAGAATTACCTCTCTCCTATTACAGCAACGAACGCAAAGGCGATTTGATGAGCCGTATGACTACCGACGTTCAGGAAATTGAATGGAGCATCATGCAAACGCTTGAATTAATTTTCAGGGAACCATTGGTTATTATTATCTCAGTTTCTATGCTGATTTCGATTAGCGGATATTTGACGCTTTATGTTTTTCTTTTATTGCCTATAGCAGGAATTATTGTCGCGGTTTTAGGTAAGAGTTTAAAACGCAATGCCCAAAAAAGCAAAGAGATTTTAGGAAATTTGTTTTCCATCATGGAAGAAACATTAGGCGGACTCAAAATAATTAAAGCCTTTACCGGAGAAAATTTTGTGAAAGCCCGCTTTGCTAAAACAAATGAAGAATTTTATAAGCAATCTGTAAAAGTTTACCGCAAAACAGATTTGACATCACCGATAAGCGAAACTGTTGTAGTTGGTATTTTAATGCTCATACTTTTTATTGGCGGAAAAATGGTGATTGCAAACGACGGCACTTTGAGCGCCGCTGATTTCATAGGTTATTTTGCGATTGCTTCACAAATTGTTCCTCCCATTAAACAAATTACCCAAGCCTACAACAATATTCAAAAAGGTGTTGCTTCAGAAGAACGCATCAGTAAAATTCTGGATGCCGAAATTATTATTACCGAAAAAGAAAATGCAAAATCAATTTCCGGATTCAATTCACAAATCGAATTCAAAAATGTTTCCTTTGCCTACCGTAAAGGTGATTCAGGTTATGTATTAAAAAACATTAACCTCAGCATTCCTAAAGGAAAAACAATTGCACTCGTTGGACAAAGCGGAAGCGGTAAAACGACTTTGGCAGATATGGTTCCCCGTTTTTATGATGTGGATGAAGGTGAATTATTAATTGATTCAGTGAATGCCAAAGATTTAAAAATAAAAGAACTCCGCGGTTTAATCGGCATGGTATCACAGGAAAGTATTTTATTTAACGATACTGTATTTAATAATATTGCGTTCGGCATTAGCAACGCTTCAAAAGAAGATGTAATTAAAGCCGCTAAAATTGCGAATGCGCATGATTTTATTGTTGCATTACCCGATGGTTACGATACCAACATTGGCGACCGTGGCGGAAAATTAAGCGGCGGACAAAGACAACGTTTGAGTATTGCGCGTGCTGTATTAAAAAATCCTCCGATTTTAATTTTAGATGAAGCTACCTCAGCACTCGATACGGAAAGTGAAAAATTAGTTCAGGATGCATTAAGCAATTTAATGCAGAACAGAACCAGTATTGTTATTGCACACCGTTTAAGCACGATCTCAAGCGCCGATGAAATAATTGTATTGCAAAACGGCGAAATTGCGGAACGCGGTAATCATAATCAACTCAGCCAGCAAAACGGCATCTACAAAAAACTGTGCGATATGCAGAGTTTTAAGTGATTTGAAGATTCGAGGATTCAAAATTCAAAGATTTAAGGTGTGTTAAAATTCGTAAAGATATTTCTCTATGCAAGCTTTTTTCTCTACATTTAGATATGCGAAAAGGTGAATTACAGATTATTAAAAAAGGAAGGTCTTCAACAGGAACTTCCAATTGTGTGCGAAACACCATTTTTTCCATTACAGCTTACCCTTCCCATTAATTTGATTTTTTCTTTTTAGCCTTTGCTTCAAGGGCTGTTTCTCTATTTAATTTAAAACCTATTTAAATGAAAACAACATTTTTCCGTTGGTTCATTGCTATATTGGCATTGACCACATTTGATATACAATTTATTTATTCCAATCCGGATTCTACAGAAATACGCATTCATTTTCTTCACGGATCAAAACCCAAACGCAAATTCAAAACAACAGAACCGCGCTGGTTCGGAGGTATTTTAGGAGGACATGCGGGTGTAGAGGTCGATACAAACGCCATACTAAACTTCCTTCCAAGTTCGAAAGTCCATGTTTTCAATTCTAAAAAAGACATTAACAGTCACTTTGCCATGCATGATACTCTTTCTTTTTACAGGATACTTGGTGGAAATTGGACAACAAATAAAAAAACCATTATCACTTTAAAGATTTCAGCCAAACAAAAAGCTAAGTTGGATAGCATAGCCCAAGTTTATTTCGAAAAAAGCGATTACGACTACGCTTTCTTTGGGATGCGCTGTGGTGCAGCCACCTACGATGTGCTTGCTCAGGCAGGAATAGTTCCTAAGTATTCCTATAAACGAACTTGGCGAAAATTCTTTTATCCAAGAAGAGTCCGCCATTGTCTCGAGAGTTATGCAAGATCAAATGGCTTTAAGATCATGAAACAAAAAGGCAGCAATAAAAGAAAATGGGAAAGGGATTAATACACAAAAGACTTTATGAGATAATAGGTTTTAAGAGATTCAAGGATCAATTCCGAATCTTCGAATTTTGAATCCTCGAATCTTCAAATCTTTGAATCCTCAAACCTTCGTCAGTTTCCAGAATCTCCAATACAAAATCACTCCCACAAAAACGAGACTGAACGTCAATGCCCACCAGATACCTATGACTTCCATTTTACAAATGAATCCTAAAACATAAGCCAGAGGTAAAGCTAAAATCCAATACCCAATCAAAGTAATGTAAGTAGGGAATTTTACATCTTCCATTCCGCGTAAAATGCCGATTGAAGTCACCTGCAAACCATCAAACAACTGAAACACTGCCGCAATTATCAGTAAGTCTGCCGTTAATTCAAGTATCGCTTCGTCTTTCGTAAAAAAACCTGGAAGCCAATGATTAAACATAGTGAAAATGATGGCGAAGAACCCCATACAAATCAATACCAAAAGAACAGCAATATTTCCGGCTTTTTTTAACTCAGATTTATTTCCTTCAGCGGCATAATGACTAACGCGTATAGTTGATGCGCTGCTAATACCACTCGCAAACATATAAGTAAACGAAGCCAAGGTAATTGCAATACCATGTGCGTCGATTTGCTCCTTTCCAAATTTTCCTGCCATAAATAAAGCAATCACAAAAGCTGCAACTTCAAAAGTAAATTGCAGGCCTGAGTTAATACCGATTTTCCAAAGTGATTTCAAAGCTTCGCCGCCAATTTTTACCTTCTTGTAAAATTGTTTGATGTGATTGGTTTTAGGATTGTAAAATACATACCACAAAAATGCTCCACCCATAAAACAACGCGCGGTAAATGTAGCCCAGGCCGCGCCCATATAACCCAATTCAGGCAAACCCCATTTACCGTGTATCAAGGCATAATTCAAAATAATATTCAGTAAGTTGCCAATAATGCTGATGTACATCGCAGCACGCGTATTACTTAATCCTTCAGCGTATTGTTTACAGCTAAAGAAAAATGAAACCGGTATCATTGAAAACACAATCACGTTAAAAAATGGTTTGGCCAATTCAACAACATCGGCAGGCTGCTGCAAATAAATCATTAATGGACTCAAAAAAAACAAAAGCAAAAATGCAATTATTGAAACAACCAGATTCAAGAACAAAGAGTTTTTAAATAAAGTGGCTTGCCGTTCAACATCTCCTTTGACAAAGGCTGAAGACACCAAAGGCGTTGTTGCAAAACTCATCCCGATACAAAACACCAACAACAGAACAAAAATGCCATTGGATAATACACCTGCCGCTAATTCTGTTTTACCAAGCCGTCCTAAAAAATAATTATCAGCCATTCCAGTAAACACATGGCCTATCTGGGTAGCTACGAGCGGCAGCGACAATAATACTGTTTCTTTTATATGTTGTCTATTTGTTAAAGTTTTCACAATATTTTTTTCTGCGGATTAAATAACCCGCATTTTACGTTTTTACGAAAATTGTCAGGTATTAATTGGCCGGAGTTCCTTTAGCTAAGCGCATTGATAAGACATATTTCCAAAGTGCGTCTTTCTGTGCGTCGCTGATTTTTGCCTTGGGTGCCATGCGGTTGATGTCCTCTTGCCAATCGGCTTCACTTTGCTTGTACATATTCTTCTTTCCATGGCAATTTGTGCAAACACCCACATAAAGATCATGGCCTTCTTTTAAAGTCTGGGCAGTTGCATCAGCAAACTTCACTTGAATGGCCTTTAACTGAGCATCGCCCGGTAATAAAGTATCTTCAGAAGAAGAGCTTCCTCCTTTTTTTGATTTACATGAGTAAATAACCAAAGATAAAACGGATAATATGGTAAGAATACGTAATTTCATAATTCCGTAAAGTTAAAGTTTATTTTGGAACCGACAATCAAAATACTTCAGGATATAGAGACAAACAGCTATTCAGTTTGTGACAACTTCATTTCCTTAAGTGAAACTGAAGTTTTTTTGAGTAAAATAAAAGAACTGGAGGGGAAAAAACTATTTAAACTGGCTGCGATTGGTAATTCAGAATTAAAACAAACAAATCAAGATATCCGAAGTGATTCTATTTTTTGGCTCGACAATAAAGATAAAACCGTTTCCGTTTTTTTTGAAAAGATAGACGAACTCGTCACCAACATAAACCGCCATTTTTATTTAGGTCTTAATGATTACGAATTTCATCTGGCGCATTATCCGGCCGGTGCATTTTATAAAAAACATAAAGATGCTTTTAAAAGTGATGATGCACGTAAAATCAGCGTGATTCTTTACCTCAACAAAACCTGGAAAAAAGAAAATAGCGGCGAGTTAAAATTATATATAGAAAATTCCGAAAAAATAATCGAACCCATCGCCGGAAGATTAGTTGTTTTTGAAAGTCATTTAGAACATGAAGTTCTGGAAAGCAAAACCGACCGTTATAGTATTACGGGTTGGCTAAAAAGCAAAGCAAGCTTTGCTTTTTAGAGATCCTGACTTGCGCCGTGCGGCGGTCAGGATGACTTCTTGGTTTCATAAAGAATTCTATCCAGCATCAGGATGACTTCGGGTATTCTTTGAATCGACGCAATAAAAAAACCCGCTTTGTAGCGGGTCGAAAGTATATGGTGACTGAGGTTCTCGAAGTCACAGGTGAAGCGACTCCTTCTTCTTCAAAAGTTCTTCTTCACCTTCTACATTATCTTCGTCTTTAATGCAACAGTCAACCGGACAAACAGCGGCACATTGTGGTTCATCGTGAAAACCTTTGCATTCTGTACATTTATCGGTAACAATAAAATATAAATCCATCGAAACGGGTGTTTGCGGATCATCCGCGTTCGCTTCGATGCCTGAATTTTTTCCTTTAAATAAGCCTTTCACCCCTGTTCCATCGGCAAATCTCCACTCTGCCCCTCCTTCGTATATTGCATTATTCGGGCATTCCGGCTCACAAGCCCCGCAATTAATGCATTCATCTGTAATTTTAATAGCCATTTTACTTAGTTTTGTACACTTTTAAACAGACCACAAATATACGACGTAATTATGAATTTGGAAACGAGAAAAGAGGCTTTTGTTAAATGCGGTTTGTTTATTAAACGTCATTTTAGCGATCCTGATGGTAATAGGGGTTGGGAAGAAAAGGAGAGGCCTTTGCATGAGGCCCTCAATCAATTAATAAGCAGCGCTTACATCTATAACGGTTGGTTTATAAAGGAATTTGTGGAAGAAGCCTTAGCAAACATCTCATGCATGCTCGATGAAAAATCATTAACTGATTTCACTAAAAATATCCCTGAACCTAAACAACAAAAAACAGTCGCTATTATTATGGCGGGAAATATTCCCATGGTGGGTTTTCACGACCTGATGTGTGTTTTACTAAGCGGACATAAAGCATTAATAAAATTATCATCGGACGACAATGTGCTGATGCCATTTTTTATTAAACTATTGGAGAAATACGAACCTGCAATTGCTGAAAATATAAAATTCACAGTAGGGAAATTAACTGACTTCGATGCGGTGATTGCCACCGGAACTAACAATACCGCAACGCATTTTAAATATTATTTCGGAAAATATCCGCACATCATCCGCAAAAACCGGACTTCGGTTGCTGTTATTACGGGAAAAGAAAGCGAGCAGGATTTAAAAAATTTAGGCCGCGATATTTTTCTTTATTTCGGATTGGGTTGCCGTAACGTTTCAAAATTATTAGTACCGAAAGGTTTTGTTTTTGACCCTGTTTTTGAAGCAGTATTTGATTATAAATTTGCCGTCGATAATAAAAAATACGGAAACAATTACGACTACAACCGCGCCATTTATTTGTTGAACAGCGATAAATTTTTGGATAATAATTTTTTGATGATAAAAGAAGATAAAGGCTTATTCTCCCCTGTTTCGGTGCTTTATTATCAGGAATTTGACTCGGAAACTGAAATCAATAAGTATTTGAGCGAAAATAAAGAAAACATACAGTGCATTGTAGGTAAAGCTCAGGGTTTTGTACCCTTTGGTTATTCACAACAGCCTGTTATTACTGAATATGCCGATGGGGTTAATACATTGGATTTTTTAGTAAATTTATGATGTGTTAAAAAGACTGCTTTTTACTGCATTTACTTTATCCGGACTACTGGTTTTTGGTCAGGCGCCAACAGCGATTATTGTACCGCCATCAGGCACCATTTGCACCTCGCAAGCCGTCATATTTAATTCAACTACTACCAATACCCCAACAGCATATTCCTGGACAATCAATCCTAGCACAGGTTTAAATTATGCTTTCGGAACTACCCAGTCATCGGTTGGAGTTGTTTTTTCAATTTCAGGAATTTACTCGGTTTCTTTAACGGTTTCTAATGCTTCAGGAACGGTTACGGCTTCAACCGTAGTCAATGTGAACAGAAAGCCTGACGCGAACTTTTCGGCCAGCCTGACAAGTGTTGGTTTTCCTAATCAAATTGATTTAACTAATTTTTCTGCAAACGCTACAAGTTATTTGTGGAGTTTCAGCGAAACTGCAATGACGAGTACAGCAACAAATGTTTCGCATACCTATTCAGCGAGCGGGGCCTATTCGGTTCAATTGGTTGCAATAAACAGCAATGGTTGCACGGATACCGCGAGTTACAGTTTTTACTTATCAGATTCTTCAGGAATTAATTTCCCGAATATTTTTACACCTAATGCCGATGGCATTAACGATGTTTTTAAACCAATAGCACGCGGCATTAAAACGATGAAGGTTTATATTTATTCGCGTTATGGCAATCTGGTTTACAATTGGGATGCGCCTAACGGATTTTGGGATGGTTACACAACTGCCGGCATTTTATGTCAGTCGGGCACTTATTTTTATGTTCTTGAAGCCGAAGGTTTCGATGGAAAACATTACTCCCATAAAAGTTATCTCACTCTCATCAGGTAGTTCTGCTAAAGG
>CAZRNW010000018.1:0-6569 GCA_964601535.1 uncultured Flavobacteriaceae bacterium | reverse complement strand
ATATCCTTTAATTACAAAAATCAAACCGCATTTACCGGCATCAAAAACGTATCCTTCGAAGTTAACAACGGAGAGGTTCTTGCATTATTAGGGCCGAGCGGCGAAGGTAAAACCACCCTGGTAAAATGCGTTTACGGATTAGAAGATATTACCGAAGGGGAAATTATTTTCAATAAACAGAAAGTTCTCGGGCCATCGTACAATTTAATTCCGGGTTATCCCGACATGAAATTAGTGAGTCAGGATTATTATGTTTTGGATAATCACAGTGTAGAAGAAAACATAAAAGATATGCTGGTGGGTTTCACGGATGAATACAAAGACAAACGCAACCGTAAAATATTAAAATTATTGGAGCTTGAAAGTATCAAGCATCTGAAAGCAAAAAATTTATCGTCCGGACAAAAACAAAGAGTTGCTATTGCGAGGGCGCTTGCTGTTTTTCCGAAGCTGCTTTTATTGGATGAGCCTTTTAGTAATCTGGATAAAATTTTAAAAGATAAATTATTCGATTTCATTATTCATGAAGCACAAAAAAAACATTGCGGTGTTATTTTAATTACACATCAGGCTGAAGAAGCTTTGAAATATGCCGACAGGATTGCACTTGTTATTAGCGGAAAAATTGCGCAGATGGGAACTAAAGACCAAGTGTATTACAAACCAAAAAATTTAAAGATTGCAAAAACGCTTGGCGATTATAATGTGATTGAAGCGGCGGATTTCGAAAAGAGTTCATCCTACTATAAAAGTAAAAAGCGTGCATTGCTTCGTCCCAACCAATTCAGTGATAGTCCAAAAAAAGGAGCTGATATTGTAGTGAGCGTAATTAATTGTTTTTTTAACGGCAAGTGTTACGAATTGTTTGTTCAAACCAAATCCGGGGCAGAAATCATTATTTATTACCACCACGCCAAGGCTAAGGAAGAAGAGTTATGCTTCAAAATCGACTCTTTTAACTAGCTGTATATAAGTAGAATACAAGCTTATATTGCTATTTTTCATGATTTTGAGTACATTTGCAGCGTATAGTACTTACCCACATGCGTTATACACTTCGGTTTTTTTTGAGTTGGATTATTGCGGCAGTTTTCATGTACGCATCGTTTTACGTTTGGCATGGTGTGATCCTTAACGATTTCAAACAGATCCAGTTTCCAATTGTTTGGTTTGTTATACTTTCGGCCTTTGCTTATCTGGTAATATCTTATCTTCTGTACCGCGTTTTTGAAACCAGAATTATTAGCTTTTTCGACAACCTCTTTATGCGCGGTTTTGTTTCGGCTTTAATAGTTGGCATTAGTTTATTTGCTATCATGACTGTATTACATATTTCCTTCACAAAAAATGTAACCTCTACTTATTTAATTACTGATTTTTTCTGGCAGATAGTTGAGCAATCTATCGGTGCTGTATTTATTGTTTTAGGCAAGATGCTGATTTTCGAACCTGAGTTTGAACACGAGGAAGCCTAGCTTATAAATTTTTCAATAAAAAAACCCTGAAGATAATCTTCAGGGTTTTTTGTTTCATTATAGTTTTATTTATAAACCTTCTTTTTCCGATTTATTCAAATTACTGTTTTGTTTACTGTAAAGGAAATAAACAATAATTCCAATGGCGCCCCAAATCATAAAGGCCACCCAGGTTTCAGGACGAACAAAGCACATTAAGAAAATATTAAAAGCCACACCCAATGTTCCTACCAAATAAACAGCCGGTGTTTTGTATGGTCTTTCCAATTCAGGTTTTTTCTTTCTTAAAATCATAACAGCAACGCATACCATTGCAAAGGCTAATAAAGTTCCCATGCTGCACATTTCTGAAATTTTATCAATCGGTGTTAATGAAGCCACAATTGAAATAACAACACCTATTAATATGGTACTCTTATAAGGCGTTTTAAATTTATCATGTAATTTACCAAACAATCCAAATGGCAATAAACCATCCTTCGCCATTCCTAAGAACACGCGGGTTTGTCCCAACATCATTACTAACATTACAGAGGTTAAACCTGCAGTTGCCGCAATAGTAATAATAAATACGGCCCAATTAATACCGATGCCTGAGAAGGCAGATGCAACAGGAGCAGCCATATCTAACTGATCGTATTTTACCATTCCGGTTAAAACTAAGGACACTAAAATATAAAGCACAGTACAAATGACTAAAGAAGCCACAATGGCAAAGGGAACATCCTTCTTAGGATTAATAGCTTCGCCGGCCTGCGTTGAAACCGCATCGAAACCAATATAAGCGAAGAACACAATAGTTGCAGCCGTTAACACGCCGCCAAATCCAAACTTGAATGTTTCTTTCCCATCTTCACCAATCACACTTACTTTTTCAGGAATAAATGGTGTCCAGTTTTCGGTGTTGATATAAAAGGCGCCGACAATAATTACAAATAATACAACAGCAATTTTTACAATTACAATAACGTTATTCGTACTGGCTGCTTCTTTAATCCCTTTTACTAAAATCATAGTTACAATCCATGTGATAATGAATGCCGGTAAATTGAATGCGAAAGATGGCGCTTCCATTCCTGCAGCCAAACATTTTTCGGTAGCAGTAGCAAGATCATTGGCGAGATAAATCGGGACATCAATACCACATAAATGGAGGAGTTTACAGAAATATCCGCTCCATGCAACAGCAACGGTTGTGGCGCCCATCATATATTCCAATATCAGATTCCAGCCAATAAACCAGGCGAATAATTCACCCACGGTTCCGTAAGCATAGGCATAAGCCGAACCCTCAACAGGCAATACAGACGCAAACTCGGCATAACATAAAGAAGCGAATAAACATCCGATTCCCGCAATTACAAACGATAAAGCTAAAGCAGGTCCCGCAAAATTATGTGCCGCAATTCCCGTTAAGGTAAAAATACCCCCTCCGATAATCGCGCCAATTCCAAGCGATGTTAATCCCCATTTAGTAAGAACGCGTTTTAAATCGCTCTTTTTCATATCGGCCTCAAATGCCGATACAGGTTTTACTCTCCAAACTGACATAAATAAGTTTTAATTTGTTTGAATCAAATATAAATAAATTTTCGAGAATGAAACTCCCCTAATTGAGGGGTTAATAATACATTATAAACAATGTAATAGGGACGCCAATGAGGAAAAACACATAAATCAGTAAAAATAATACTATCTGAAAAACAGACAAATCACTTTTAAATTCAGGCCTTAACACTTTCATCACATGCTGCATTAGCATGGGCTCAATAACACTGTACTGGTGTTGACCCGGCTGAACACCTCCGTATTTTTTCTGGAATGAAAACAAAATGCAATCACGTATTAACCAATAGTTTTTATCAGGCAAATCGTTATACTCTACATGGTATTGCAACCGTTCCCCATCGAGATAATCCCGTATTTTTTGGTTTTTGATTTCGTTGAGCAACTCGAAAATCATAATAGCAGGAATAATCACCATTATGATATTTCCGCTTAATGCAATTATAATTATCAAAAATAAAATGGAGAGAATAGTAAATACCAATCGGATGCCGTGATTATTTTTAATGAATAAATTCTCGAGTAATCTGCCGCCATCGAGCGGATAAACCGGTAACAAATTTAAAATATTAATGAAAATAAATACATTGGCTAACATTTTTAAGGTTTCGTTAGGATTTGATTTATGAAGCATGTAAAGAATACTTCCAAGTATTATTCCGGGAACAGGACCGGCAAGAATAATAATACTCATTTGCTTTTGCGAAACACTGTGTTTTTTGCCGCTGACAAATGCGCCGAGTAAAGGAACAATGAACATTTTTACATTCTGATAATTATATAACTTCATGGCGATGAAATGTCCGAACTCGTGAATTAACAATACCACTAGCAAAGCCGCTATATAAGCAATGTTCCTGTCGAACAAAAAATAAAACAGCACCGCATAAATTAATAAACTGACTAGCGAACGGGAAATATTATTCTTCTGTTCTTCGGCTACAAGCGGCTTTGGCGGGAAATTATCTAAGTTCTCAGTCTCCACGCTTCAAATTCAAATGGAATAACAAATAAATACAAGTGGCGAATAAAAAGAAAGCACCGGTTTGATGCAAAACACCCATAGCAACCGGAACCTGATACAACAATGTAAAAACGCCAAGCATAAACTGAATGGTAACACCGTAAATCAAAAGTGTTACACCCCAACTTTGTTGTTTGCTCAATTTTATTTTAGAAGATTTATACCATAAAGCGGCAACACAAGCCACCACTAAAAACGCAATGGTGCGGTGCATGAACTGTACGCCCGCTCCTATTTCCAGAAAATTTCTAATCAAAGAATCTTCCACCAAAATAGTATCTTCAGGAAACCACTCTGTTCCCATTTTAGGCCAGGTAGGATAAAATAAGCCTGCCTTTAATCCGGCAACAAAAGCACCGTAAATAATCTGAATAATTAAAACCAAAAATAAAATCAAAGTAGTTGTTCGCAGTTTGTTTCCATCGTTCGGCTCCACATTTTCTTTCGGATAAATTAATTGCAAGGCAAACCAAAATGTAAATGCAAAGACACTGAAAGCGCTCATCAAATGTATGGCTAGTCTGTAATGAGATACATTCGGATTTTTTACCAACCCACTTTTTACCATCCACCAGCCTATTAAACCCTGCAATCCTCCTAATACAAATAAAAAAACAGCTTTCCATAACATTGGTTTGTCAAATTTCTTCCTTACAATAAACCAAACAAAACCAATTAAGAAAACGCCCATCATGGTGTTGCCAATCGAACGGTGAATATATTCCCACCAGAAAATGGATTTAAATTCTTCCATGTTCATCGAACTGTTCTTGTAAATAAATTCCGGACTGGTTTGGTATTTCTGGAAACGCTCAAACCAGTCATCCTGACTCATCGGAGGCAATGAACCCATGAAATTCCAATCTGTAATTGATAAACCAGAATGCGTTAAGCGCGTGAGGCAACCAACCAAAACCATTATATAAACCAAAAAACAGCCTGTTAAGAGCCAGCGGATAATTGGCTTATTTGGATTTGATAAAGCAGTATTTTCCATTATGGGTTGTAAAATTACTCAGCATTTGAATACTAAAAAAATATTCCTCGGTTTATATTGTGAAAATATGTTTTTTCAGTTGGGGTATTTTAACTAAATTCACAACTTTGCCCCCTCATGCTTAAAAAACTGGCATATTTCATATTAAAGTACCGGCTAACCTTATTGTTTTTAGTGTTGGGGATTACTGTGGCTATGGGATTTTTTGCAACAAAAGTTCAGATTACATTTAATAACCCGCGTCTTTTACCCTCAACCGATACCGCCAGTATTGATTACGATTTTTTTAAAGAAAAATTCGGACAGGATGGAACCATTTTGGTGATTGGAATTAAGAAAGATGAATTAAATACCCTCGAAAATTTTCAGGCCTGGGCTAAAGTGGGCGACGACCTTAAAAATCTGGCCGGTATCAAAAATGTCTTGTCTGTAGCCAGATTAAGCGATTTAACTTTAAACGATTCTTTAGGCAAATTTGAATTCAAGCCCCTTAAAGGTTCCTATCCAACCACGCAAAATGAATTGGAAGATTTGTGGTTAAAAATAAACAGCCTTAAATTCTATGAAGGTTATGTGTTCGACCGTAAAACAAATTGTACGTCAATGCTCGTTACTTTTTACGAAAAAGATCTCAATACCAAAAACAGATTAGACATAGTGGATAATATCCGGCATGTGGTTGATACTTTTGCAAAAGCCAGAAATATTGAAGTACATTATTCAGGTTTACCTTACATCCGCACCATCATTATGCGGAAAATTTCGGGCGAGATGATTTTCTTTTTAATGATTGCCTTAATTGTTACAGCTCTTATTTTAATCGTTTTCTTCCGTTCCTTACCGCCAATGATTTTCTCTTTGATTGTTGTGGCGATGGGTGTAATTACTTCATTGGGAACAGTCGTCTTATTCGGATATAAACTCACGGTGCTCTCGGGTTTAATTCCGCCTCTCATTATTGTTATTGGTGTACCGAATTGCATTTTAATATTAAACAAATATCACACCGAAATTTCAAAAGGCATTTCAAAAATGATGGCGCTTCATATTGCCATACAACGTTCAACGGTGTCTTTATTTTTCGCTAACATCACTACTTCCATTGGTTTTGCCGTATTTTGCGCGACTAAAAATCAGATTTTATATGAATTTGGTTTAGTGGCATCAATAAGTGTAATGGCAACCTTTGCATTTTCATTAATACTAGTACCAATTATTTTCAGTTATCTTCCTGTTCCAAATAAAAGACAGTTAAAACACCTGGAAGGCCGGAGCCTTCGTAAATCACTCGATAAAGTAGCTGCAATTACAGTTAACAACCGTAAAGCCATTTACATTACAGTCATCACATTGGTGGTGGTTTGTTTAATTGGTGCCTTAAAAATCCGTGCCTTTGGTTATGTGGTGGATGATATTCCGAAAACAGACGTATTGATTCAGGATTTAAAATATTTTGAAGAAAAATACGGTGGCGTATTGCCTTTCGAAATCACCATCGATACTAAAA
>CAZRNW010000017.1:0-17084 GCA_964601535.1 uncultured Flavobacteriaceae bacterium | reverse complement strand
TTTCGATTGTTGGTATTGATACAATTACCGGCGAGGTTGGCAGCGCAGGCGCATCATGCGTTGATTTAATTGCTTTTGGAATTTTAGACCCTTCCTTCCTCGGTGATTTAATTCCCGGTAAAGGCGCGATTAATACGCAGGCCGCATACCTGGCAGGGAATCAAACTAACGCCCGCAACAGAATGAATTTGGGCGACACCCCCGCACAAATTATTACCTGGCTTCAGGCAAACGATGCCGGTGGAAACAGTTCTGTGAGACAATACGGCATTGCCGAAATAGTTGGAGGGGCACCTCTAACGGCAGGATTCACCGGAACAAATTGTATGAATTATAAAAACCACATTGCCGGAAAAAATTATTGTATCCAGGGGAATATTTTATTGGGACAGCAAATTCTGGATTCGATGGAGGCAAGATTTAAAAACACGCCCGGAACTTTAGCCTGTAAATTAATGGCAGCGTTGCAAGGCGCAAAAGTAGTTGGTGCGGATACGCGCTGCAGTCCAAATAATTCTTCTTCGTTGTTTGCGTTTTTAAAAGTGTCGAAACCAAGCGACGCTTATGGTAGTCCGTATATAAGCATTGGTGTACGCACGCCAACCAATTCCTTTATTGAGCCTATTGATTCTTTACAAAAAATCGCAAACGGAATAAACTTATGTTCAATCACCACTAATGTTAAAGAAAATTCTGTGGCAGGAAGCCTTGGCATTTTTCCGAATCCGGCAAACAACAGCATTTCGGTTTTAAATTTTTCACCTTATAAAACCGAAAAAATAACTATCAGAAATTCAATCGGGCAAATTGTTTATGAGGAAGAGAAAGAGTTCAAAAACATAAATATTTCCAGTTTAAAAGCAGGAATTTATTTTGTGGAAATAAATTTAGCAGGAATGGCAGAAAAGCAAATAATAAAATTTGTCAGGGAAAATTAAAACCTAACTAAAACGAGAACATCTCAGCCACAAATCCCGGCACCACTCCAAGCGCAAGAGTAATAATTGTGGTTAAAAGAATCACCATTTTTTGCGAGAGCTCAACAGAAACATTTTCAGTATCTACTGAAGGTTTAAAGTACATTGCAATAATTACTTTGAAATAATAATAAACGCCAATTGCCGAAGTTAAAATAGCAAGGATGATCAGCCACTTGTAAGAAGTTCCAATCATATTAATCAAAACAAAATATTTGGCGAAGAAACCGGCGGTAATAGGAATTCCTGCTAAAGACAACATCGCAACGGTCATGCAAGCAGCCATTAAAGGATTGCGCTTACCCAAACCATTAAACGCTTCAAAACTTTCATCACCTTTTTTGGTTACGTTATATAAAACACCAAATGCAGCAATAGAACCAATAGAATAAGCTAAAGAATAATATAACAAAGCACCAAGCGTTGCGTTGCTGCGGATGTTGGCTAAAACAATCATTAACATAAACGCCGCATGACTAATACTCGAATACGCCAACATGCGCTTTACATTACTTTGTGCTGCTGCACTGAAGTTTGATATTACTAATGAAAGCGCAATTACACAAACTAATATTTGTGTCCAAATTTCTGTCACACCACCAAAGCCAACTAAGAATAAACGTAAAATTGCAGCGAAGGCAGCCGTTTTTACAACCGTACTCATTAAAGCCGTAATTACAGTCGGAGAACCCTGATAAACATCGGGCGCCCAAAAATGAAAAGGAGCAGCAGAAACTTTAAACAACATCGCAATTAATAGCATGATAACCCCTGCGTAGAAAAACAAAGGCATACTTCCCGCAGTATGCGCGGAAATAACAGCGCGTATTTGCATTAAATCAAAACTTCCGGTAGCGCCGTAAATTAATGCAATGCCAAATAATAAAAAGGCACTTGCAAAAGACCCCATAATTAAATATTTGAAGCCCGCTTCATTCGATTTAATATCTTTCTTTTTGCTTGCGGCCAAAACATAAAGCGGAATACTCATAATTTCAACACCTAAAAACAAAGTGGTCATGTTTTTGAAGGCAGTTAACATCATGGCTCCAACTACAGCAAATAAAACAAGTGAAATATGATCGATAACGTTTGTGTTGTTCTCAAAATAATCGTTGGCCATAATGAACCAGAAGAAAATGGTCGCTAAAATTACACCACTGAAGGCAAGCGCAACTTTATCAAAAGCAATCATATTGTCGAACGCAGGAATGCTTAATGGTGTATTCCACTCCATGAAATTACCAACATAAGCACCAAGCACACCTAAAAGCACTAGGGGAAAAACTATTTTTTTGAATTTGAAAATTTCAGCGAGCATCGCTAAAATTCCCAATCCGCTTATAATTAAAAGTCCTTTCATATTCTTATTTCAAATTGCTTAATAATGCCTTTACAGCGGGTTCGGCTAAATCATTTAATGGTTTTGGATAAACACCGAATGCAACAATAACGGCACAAACGGTAATTAAAACAACCTTATCGCTTGTAGCCAAAGAACCAAACTCCATGGCGTTGTTAGGCTTTTCGCCCAGCATAATTTTTTGATAGGAGCGCAACATATAAACCGCACCAAGGATTACGCTTAGTCCGCCGAAGGCAGCAATACCCGCACTGTATTGATAAACGCCATTAATTAATAAAAACTCACCAATAAATCCATTTGTTAATGGAAGCGCTACTGAGCCTAATAGAATAATTAAAAATAAAACAGAAAATTGTCCGTTCATGTTTCTGATGCCGCCTAAGCTGTCGATGTTGCGTGTTCCGGTGTGACGCAATAAAATATCAGCGATTAAAAATAATCCCACCACATTAACACCGTGACTCAGCATCTGGATAACGGCGCCCTGAACCCCTTGTTGGTTAGCAGATAAAATTCCCGCCGAAATTAATCCGACGTGTGCAATGGAAGAATAAGCTATTAAGCGTTTATAATCTTTTTGTACAATAGCAATGCACGACGCGTAAACAATTCCAATGGAAGAAAGAAGGATAGCAGTACCGCCCCATTTTTCTAACGCGAGAGGAACAACGGGCAACAACCACTTAATCAAACCAAAAGTTCCCATTTTTAACATGATGCCCGACAATAACATTGTGCCTTGCGTTGGCGCAACAACATAAGTATCCGGCTGCCAGGTGTGCAAAGGGAAAATTGGCATTTTAATAGCGAAGGCTAGGAAAATCATCCAGAACACCGCGCTTTGCTGATCTACATTTAAATTTCTTCCTGCGGTATATAAATCATTTATCGCCCAAGACTTAATTCCGCTTCCGAATCCTGTATGATTGTATAAATAAATTAAACCGATTAACATGAAGAGCGAACCGAATAAAGTATAAACGAAAAACTTGAAGGTAATTTTTCCGCGGTTCTCGCCGCCCCACAACAAACAAATAAAATAAATCGGAATTAAAGCTAATTCCCAGAACACATAAAACAAAAACCCATCGTTAGCAGTAAACACGCCAATCAATGCCATTTGCATTAATAAAATTAAACCGTAAAACGCATTTGGCTTTTCGTAATCGTTTTTGAAAGAAGAAAGAATAATGAGGGGAACCAAAAATGTGGTTAATAAAACAAGCAACAATCCAATTCCGTCTAAACCTACCGCAAATTTTATTCCCATCGATTCAACCCAGGTACAATTCAGCATTAAGGAAGCAGAACCCGGATGATAGACGTAATGAAAGTAAACACCGATTGAAAAAGAAAATTCTGCCACCGCTGCCGCAAGAGCGAGCATTCGCGCCGCTTTTCCCTTCGTTAAAAAAACAAGCAACGAAGCAACAAGAGGTATAACAATTAATAATCCGGTTAACATATCTTTTATCGACTTATATAATAAACGTAAATAATAAAATTAATACAACTCCCAACACCATACTTACAATGTAAAAACCAATATTGCCGGTTTGTAAACGACGGATTAAACTTCCTGCCCCGGTAACCGTACTGCCTACGCCATTTACCAATCCATCAATCACCTGTAAATCCAAAAATTTATAAAAAGCCACAGAAATTAAATCTAAAGGCTTACGGATAACTTTATCGTACAACTCATCAACATAATATTTATTGGCAATTAATTTTTGCCAAGGCTTTAATTTATCATCGCTGTTTACAGGCAATACTCGATTCGTGATAAACATAGAGTGCGCAAAATAAATAACAACACAAGCCGCTAAAACAGCAAGACCCATTAGCGTCCACTCTGTTTGGTGTGACAACGTGCTTGGATCTTTATGTACAATTATCGGACTCAAATGTTCTCCTATCCAATTGGTTTGATGCCAGAATTCCGGTAAGCCTAAAGCGCCGCCAACAACTGATAAGGCAGCTAATACCATTAAAGGAATGGTCATGCTTTTTGGTGATTCGTGTAAATGATGTTCTTGTTCGTGTGTACCGCGGAAAGTTCCCCAGAATGTTAAGAATAACATACGGAACATATAAAATGCCGTCAGCATAGAAGTAATCATTCCGAAAAACCACAATACCCTGTTGTGTTCGTAAACGTGAGCGAGAATCTCATCTTTACTGAAGAAGCCCGAGAATGGAGGAATACCGCTGATGGCAATTGTACCAAGCAGCATTGTCATATATGTAATTTTAATTTTTCCTTTCAAGCCGCCCATTTTTCTTACATCCTGTTCGCCGCCCATTGCGTGAATAACAGAGCCCGCGCCTAAGAATAATAATGCCTTAAAGAAAGCGTGTGTTGTTACGTGGAACACAGAAGAACTATAAGCGCCAACACCTAATCCCAAAAACATTAAACCTAATTGCGATACAGTAGAGTAGGCGAGAATTTTTTTGATATCGTTTTGTAATAAACCAATGGTTGCAGCAAATAAGGCAGTTGCAACGCCGACAATAGCAACTGTTTCAGCTGCAAATTCAGAAAGCGAATAAAAAACATTCGAACGCACTATCATGTAAATACCGGCAGTTACCATTGTTGCGGCGTGGATTAATGCAGATACAGGTGTTGGTCCGGCCATTGCATCAGGTAACCAGGTGTATAGTGGAATTTGTGCGGATTTTCCCATTGCACCAATAAATAATAATAAGGCGATGGAGGTTACAACGCCTTCTTCACTAACTCCTGCTTTTGCGAAAACATCACCATAAGAAATACTTCCGTACGTAACAAAAATTAAAATGATGCCCAGTAAAAAGCCTAAATCACCAATACGGTTCATTACAAACGCTTTCCTTGCAGCATCGTTGTAAGCTTGATTTTTAAACCAGAACCCGATTAATAAATAAGAACACAAGCCAACGCCTTCCCAACCTACAAACATAATTAAGTAGTTATTGCCCATTACGAGCAACAACATAAAGAACACGAATAAATTTAAATAGGTAAAGAAACGCGAGAAGCCCGCATCATCGTGCATATACCCTGTTGAGTAAACATGAATTAAAAAACCAATGCCGGTAATAATTAAGAGGAACAAAGAAGAAAGCGGGTCGTATAAAAAATCGAAAGGAATGTTTAATGTATCAGCGCTAATCCAGGTAAATAAATTAATGACATGCGATTTAGTTGCTGAATGATGTAATTCAATAAATGCCAATATAGAAACAATAAATGAGGCGAGTACACTAACACAGGCAATGCCGCCCGACATACCTTTACTCATTTTCTTTCCAAAAAAACCATTGATTAAAAAACCAATCAAGGGAAATAAAGGAACTAACGCAATTAATTTAATCATAAAATCTTTCTACTGTTTCAGGTTACTTAATAAATCAGTGTCAATATTTTTAATATTTCTGTAAATCATACTTAATATTGCAAGACCAACCGCAACTTCTGCAGCGGCTACTGCCATAATAAAGAACACAAATACCTGTCCGCTTGCGTCATTATGTAATGTAGAAAAAGCAACCAATAATAAATTAACGGCATTCAGCATTAACTCAATGCACATAAAAATAATAATGGAGTTACGGCGAGCCATCACACCAACCGCACCAATAATAAACAACACTGCGCTAAGCAGGATGTAATAGTTTATGGATATTCCGTTAAGCATATAATCTATTTAATTTCTTTTTTGCCAATCATAATTGCACCCACCATCGCCGCTAACAACAACACAGATGCAATTTCGAAAGGGAATAAAAACTCTTTAAACAATACAGTTCCTAAATTTTTTACTAAACCAATTTGTGAATGTCCGTATTGCGTTAATTGTAAATCGCCCGCGCCTTTTAATGAGCCCACCATTACAAACAACAACATGCCGCCGGCAATAGCCGCAATAATTTTATTTAACCAGGAGCGCTGAGGTTCTGATTCCTCGTTCAAATTCATTAACATGATAACAAAAAGGAAGAGTACCATGATAGCGCCGGCATAAACCACAATATGTACAACGGCCAAAAATTGCGCATTCAATAATAAATAATGACCTGCAATACAAAAGAAAGTCAACACCAAATATAAAACGCTGTTCACCGGGTTGCGGCTAAACACCACCATTAAAGCAAACATAATAGCCAGGAAAGAAAGAATCCCGAAAAGCCATTGTGTAATTGTGTATCCTAATAACATAAATTTATTTAATGCTTTTTACCTTTTCCTAATGATTTACCCTCGTAAACTTCGTTATGTTTTAATCCCGGAATTTTTTTGAATTCGGCAACTTCTAAAGTTTGACGTTTACTTACATCAATACGTTCGGTTACCTTTTCAACTAATTTATCTTTACCGTAAACAAAATCTTCACGTTCAAATTCTGTATCCACAATCCTGTCTGTTAAGAAAATTGCTTCTTTAGGACAAGCTTCTTCGCACAAACCGCAGAAAATGCAACGTAACATATTTATTTCATAGGTACGCGCGTATTTTTCTTCCCTGTATAATCCTTCTTCTCCTTTTTTTCTTTCAGCACTTTCCATTGTAATGGCTTCGGCCGGACAAGCAACCGCGCACAAACCACAAGCCGTACAACGCTCTGCTCCTTTTTCGTCACGTTTTAAAACGTGTTGTCCACGGTACACGGGCGCCATTGGACGCTTTTGTTCTGGATATTTTGTAGTAGGTGCTTTTTTAAACAAATGGCTTGCCGTAATAAGCATACCTTTTGCAATAGCAGGAAGGTAAAGCCTTTCCATAAAGCTTTGCTCCTTGTTTGATACTACTTTGCTTCTGTTAGTTAATTGCATCCGCTATTTATTTAAAAACCGCCATTATGGCAATAATAATTACATAATATAAATCAGCACCTTCCAATGCTTCAAAAATTCTTTGTACAACTTTTATCTTTTTCATTTAAAAAGTTATGTTGCCCCTTATAAAATATTCAACCGCAACGGTAATCGCTAAGTTTAATAAAGAAAGAGGCAATAATATTTTCCAGCCTAAATTCATTAACTGGTCATAACGGAAACGCGGTAAAGTCCAGCGCACCCACATGAACACCGAAATGAAAATGCATGTCTTGGTAAAGTAAGCGCCAAATCCGATTAACGAAATCACCCAGCTGCCTTCCTCTAATCCCATGGCGTGATATAATTCTTTTGCAAACGGAAAATTGTAGCCGCCAAAATAAAAACCGGCCATAATTGCAGAAGACACAAACATATTGATGTATTCGGCAAATAAATACAAGCCTAATTTCATTGAGGAGTACTCGGTGTGATAACCGCCTACTAATTCACTTTCACACTCCGGCAAATCAAAAGGCGCACGATTGGTTTCCGCTAATGCACAGATAAAGAAAATTAAAAAGCCCAATGGCTGATAAACAAAATTGCAAACGCCCGCATCTTGTTGGTCTAAGATTTCGCGTAAGCTTAATGTGCCGCCGGCTGTAATAATTAATGCAATGATTGAAATGCCCATCGCGATTTCATAACTAATCATTTGCGATGAAGCACGAATGGCACCAAGCAAAGCATATTTATTATTAGACGACCAACCGCCAATCATAATACCATAAACACCAATAGAAACAACGCCTAACAAATAGAGTACTCCAATATTGATATCCGTAATTTGTAATGCGTAAGTCTTCCCATCAATGGTTACATCTTTTGCCCACGGAATAACAGTTCCTGTCATGAGCGCGGTAATCATAAATAAACTCGGGCCCAGAATAAATAAGAAACGATTAGAAACATTAGGAATAATTTCCTCCTTAAAAAACATTTTACCACCGTCTGCCAAAGGTTGTAATAAACCAAAAGGCCCAGCGCGGTCCGGACCGATACGATCTTGTAAGAACGAAGCAAATTTACGTTCCCACCAGGTAGAGTAGGCGGCAACGCCAAGCGAAAGCCCGAATACGCAAACGCAAACAATTGCTTTATATATTAAAAAACTAATCATAATTTAAGGTCTCTTATCTATATCCATGAATCCTAAAGCTTTTTGATGCTTCATGGCTTCAACTTTTAATTCATTTAAATGTTCGTAATGTCCCTGCGAAATAACTGAAGTGCGGCTAATGTGCGACGGCCCTTCAATTACCCAATCCGATTTTTTCTTGTGATCGTAACGGCAAGAGTTACAAATAAACTCTTCTACTTCATCCCACTGATCTTTACGCGCAGTAACACGAACGACTTCCTCTCCTTTTAACCACACACGGGTTTTACCACAACATTTATCGCATTTGCGATGCGCATCAACGGGTTTTGTAAACCAAACACGTTGTTTAAAACGGAAAGTTTTATCGGTTAATGCGCCAACCGGACAAACATCAATTACGTTTCCTGAAAAATCGTTATCAATTACCTTTTCAATGTAGGTTGAAATTTCTCCGGCATCACCACGGTGAACAACACCATGCATGCGCTCGTTAGTGAATTGCTCAGCGGTTTTCACACAACGGTAACATAAGATGCAACGCGTCATGTGTAATTTAATTTTATCGCCGATGTCGATCATTTCAAATTCGCGACGTTTAAATTCGTAACGCGTTTTCGCAGAGCCGTTCTCGTAACCTAAATCCTGTAATTTACATTCGCCGGCCTGATCACACACCGGACAATCTAAAGGATGATTGATTAATAAAAACTCAACAACGCCTTTTCTCGCTTCAACAATTTCAGGAGATGTAAAATTCTGAACCTCCATTCCATCCATTACTTCTGTTCTGCAAGAAGCAACAGGCTTTGGCATAGGATTTGGATTAGCAGTTGAGCCTTTAGTAACCTTTACGATGCAAGTACGGCAATAACCGCCGGATGTTTTTAATTTGGTATAATAGCACATCGCAGGCGGAGCCACGCTCGGCCCGATCATTCGCGCTGCTTGCAAAATGGTTGTCCCCTTAGGCACATCAATTTCTACTCCGTCAATTGTAACTTTCATTATGCTGTGACTTTGTTTAATCTATTGTAATGACTTACGTCAACAAACTTTTTATTTCTTGCTATTTCTAAAAACTCATGTTTGAAGTGACGGATAGCTGCCGCAACAGGCCACGCTGCTGCTTCACCTAAAGGACAAATAGTTTTTCCCTCGATTTTGCTTTGGATATCCCATAACAACTCAACATCACTTTCAGTAGCGGTTCCGTTTAAGAATTTCTTTAATATTTTTTCCATCCAACCTGTTCCTTCACGGCAAGGCGAACATTGTCCGCAACTTTCGTGATGATAGAAACGCGTGAACGTAAATAAATTTTTTACAATGCTTGTGTCTTCATCCATTACAATAAATCCACCTGAACCTAACATCGTTCCGGTTTGGAAACCGCCGTCAGATAAGCTTTCGTAAGTCATTAAACGCGGTTCGCCTTTTGCGGTTTTTAATATCAATTCAGTTGGGAGAATTGGAACAGAAGAACCTCCTGCTACAACCGCTTTCATTTTTTTACCATTGCGGATACCGCCACAATACTCTTCACTATAAATAAATTCTTCAACAGGAATTCCTAATTCAATTTCGTAAACGCCCGGCTTATTAATATGTCCTGATGCAGAAATTAATTTTGTGCCTGTAGATTTTCCAATTCCGATTTTTGCATACTCTTCTCCGCCCATCATTACGATTGGACAAACAGCAGCAATTGTTTCAACGTTGTTCACCACAGTTGGACAACCCCATAATCCCGCAACCGCAGGGAACGGAGGCTTGATACGAGGGTTACCGCGTTTTCCTTCTAATGATTCTAACAATGCAGTTTCTTCTCCACAGATATAAGCACCACCACCAACCTGCACATAACAATCGTGAGAGAAATTAGTTCCTAAAATATTTTTTCCTAACCATCCGGCAGCGTACGCTTCTTTAATTGCGTTTTCTACAATGCGCGCTACATAAAAATATTCGCCACGTATATAAATGTAAGATGCTTTTGCGCCTAATGCATAAGACGAAGTAATCATTCCCTCAATTAAGGCATGAGGAATTTTTTCCATTAAATAACGGTCTTTGAAAGTTCCGGGCTCCGATTCATCAGCGTTACAAACCAAGTAACGCGGAACGCCTTCCGGTTTAGCAAGGAAACTCCATTTCATTCCTGTTGGGAAGCCAGCGCCGCCACGTCCGCGCAAGCCTGATTTTTTTACCTCATCAGTTACCTGGTCGGGAGTCATGTTTTTCAAAGCCTTCTCAACCGAAGCATAACCGCCATGTGCGCGGTACACTTCCAGAGTGTGAATGTTTGGAACCTTATCGTTATGTATTAATAGCTTTCTTCCCATTACAACTTATAATGTGTTTTGATAATCTTTATCAGTATAACTTCTTAAGCGCGCTTCGCTTTTATATTTTTCAATCAGTTTGTCTACTTTTTCGTAAGTCAAATTCTCATGATAGCTTGCGCCGCACTGTAACATCGGAGCTGTTCCGCACGAACCCAAACATTCTGCAGTCTTTAGAGTGAACATACCGTCACGCGTGGTTTCACCAACTTTAATATTTAATTTTTTCTCAATGTATTTTACAATGTCTTCTGCGCCATTTAACCAACAAGAAGAAGTTTGACAAACTTCGAAAGTACATTTGCCAACCGGTTTTAAATGGAACATGGTATAGAACGAAGCCACTTCGAAAACTTCAATCGGCTTTATTTTCAAAACCTCAGCAACATAATCCATTGTCTCCGGACTTAACCATCCGCCAAATTCTGCTTGTGCAACATGTAATACAGGAAGCAATGCTGATTTAATTCTTTCAGGAGGATAATGAGAAATAATTTCTTTCACCTCGGCCATAGCAGCATCACTGAATTTTATATCAGCGCGCTTCTTTTTATCAAAATGTTGTGTTCCGTGTACTTCTGCTCCCATTTTGTTATAATTTCTTTATGCGTCTAACTCGCCCGCAATTACGTTCATGCTACTCATTGTAATAATGGCATCGCTTAACATGCTTCCTTTTATCATTTCAGGATATGCCTGATAATAAATAAAGCATGGTCTGCGGAAATGTAAACGGAAAGGTGTTCTTCCGCCATCGCTTACTAAATAAAAACCTAATTCGCCATTACCGCCTTCCACACAATGATAAACTTCGCCAACAGGAACATCTGTTTCTCCCATCACAATTTTAAAGTGATAGATCAACGCTTCCATGTTGTTATATACTTCTTCTTTCGGAGGCAAATAAAAATCCGGAACATCCGCATGGAAGTGTCCTTCCTTCGGCATGTTCTTAATTGCTTGTTTAATAATTTCTAAACTCTGCCACATTTCTTCCTGACGAACCATAAAACGATCGTAAGTATCACCGCTGGTTCCAACAGGAATAATAAAATTAAAATCTTCGTAAGACGAATAAGGTGTTGCCACGCGCACATCATAGTCAACTCCGGCCGCACGCAAGTTTGGTCCGGTGAAACTATATTGCAAAGCCATCTCCGCGCTGATTGGTCCGCAATTAACTGTGCGGTCCATAAATATTTTATTCCGCTCTAATAAATTTGAGAATTCTTTTAATGCAGCGGGATAATCGCGGACAAAAGCATCAATTAACTCCCAGGTTTTTTTGCTCCACTCACGTTCAAATCCGCCAATACGGCCAATGTTTGTTGTTAAACGAGCACCGCAAATACTTTCGTATATGTCGTAAATTTTTTCACGCCATTGGAAAATGTAAAGGAAGCCGGTCATAGCCCCTGTATCAACACCAATAACCGAATTACAAACTAAGTGATCGGCAATGCGCGATAATTCCATAATGATAACGCGCATATAATCAACACGCTTCGGAATTTGTACGCCTAATAATTTTTCAACCGTCATGTGCCATCCCATATTATTAATTGGAGATGAGCAATAATTTAAACGATCTGTAAGAGTCGTAATTTGATAATAAGGACGGCGTTCTGCTAATTTTTCGAAAGCACGGTGAATGTATCCAACGGTAGGAGTGGCTTCGTGAATAATTTCGCCATCCATTTTTAATACGTTTTGGAAAATACCGTGAGTTGCAGGATGTGTTGGACCAAGATTAAGAATGTGATATTCCTTTTCTTCTTCATCAGCTTTCTCCTGTTTTTTTTCAGGCGCAACCTTTTCCGCTTTTTTATTCTTTACAATTGTTTCTTCAACAACAGCGGTATCGTTAGCTTTAGTATTTTTAGTTTTCTTCGCCATTTATCGTCCAAACATTTTGTCGCTTTTATCTTCGCGTGATTGATCTTCTAAAGGATATTCTTTACGTAAAGGGAAAATATCCATTTCGTCTACATTCAAAATCCGTTTTAAATTCGGGTGACCTTTAAACTTCACGCCGTAAAAATCATAAGTTTCTCTTTCCATCCAATTCGCACCCGGCCACAAATCTGAAGCGGTAGGAATTTCAGGATGAGACATCGAAAAAAATGTTTTTACGCGCAGACGGTAATTTTTCGGCATGTTGTGTAAATGATAAATAACACCTAGTTGTTTTTCATCGGCCGTTTGAATCCCGGTTAAATCAGTTAGGAAATGAAAATTAAATTCCGGTTCGTTTTTTAAAACAGCAAGCGCATCGTGAATTTTATCTTTATTGATATACAATACCGGAAAATCAAAAGTCATTTCCGATTTCTCAACCGCACCCGGAAACAATTCGTTTAACTTCCCTGTAATTTTATTTAGTAACTCTTGTTTTTCCATTGTCAAATTGTCAAACCGACTCTCCCGATAGCTATCGGGAGCCGAATTGATTATTCCATTCCGTAACTATTCATTAATTTTTTATACTCGTCAGAATTTCTTCTTCTGAATGATTCGTTCTTAGCTAATTCCTGAATTTTTAAAATACCTTCTATAATTTGTTCAGGGCGTGGCGGACAACCCGGCACATAAACATCAACAGGAATAATTCTATCTATACCTTGCAACACGGAGTAAGTATCAAAAATACCGCCACTGCTTGCACAGGCGCCAACTGATAAAACCCATTTTGGTTCTGCCATCTGTTCGTAAACCTGACGAAGAGTTGGTCCCATTTTTTTTGCGATGGTTCCCATCACCATTAACATATCAGCTTGGCGAGGAGAAAAACTTAAACGCTCAGAACCAAAACGGGCTAAGTCGTAATTCGAGGCCATGGTTGCCATGAATTCAATGCCGCAACATGATGTTGCAAATGGTAAAGGCCATAATGAATTAGCGCGCGCCAATCCAATTACATCTTCAAGCTTTGTTGCAAAAAATCCCGGACCTTCAAGCCCTTCAGGTAATTTTGCCATCTCTAGCTTTGTGCGTTTCTGTAATTGCTTTCCCATCTTAAATTTTTTTTATTCTTCCCACTTTAATGCTTTTTTAGCAAGCATGTAATAAAACCCAACTAATAAAAGCGCAATAAAAGAAAACACCTCTATCACACCTAACATTCCCAATTCTTTAAAATTAACTGCCCATGGATACATAAAGATGACCTCCACATCAAACAACACAAATAAAATAGCAACAAGAAAATATTTAATTGAAAAAGGTAAACGCGCATTACCATGACTTTCGATACCACACTCAAACGCATCGAGTTTAATTTTTGTTTTGCGTTTTGGGCCTAACAAGTGAGTAGCAACCATAGTTGTTACTACAAACCCAAGGGCAACCAGAAACATTAAAACAATCGGTAAATAATCGGCGGGTGAATTTGTGGAGCCCATAATTTAAAGCATTAAATTAGGCTGTAAGATTAACGATTTTCGGTTAAATCGTCAAATCTTACACCTAAATTTTAATACTAAAAAAGGACTATTGTTTAATAAACTTAAAGTTTACAGTACCAGATGAAGAATAGAGGTTTAATGTGTATAAACCATTCGCCATTCCGTCGAGCTGAATGCTTGTTTTATCAGTAGTTCCGCTCTTTATTTTACCGGTTCTCACATTTTGACCAAGAGCATTAATAACAGTAAAAGAAACATCTTTATCGATAGGGGCCTTAAAACTTATGCTCAATACATCCACAGCCGGATTCGGGGAAATTTCTACCCCAGAAAACAGAGATGGATTATTAATTCCGGTCGGAGTCAGATAAACCACAGTAGAAGAAGCTTGACAGCCAGTACCGTTATCTACCCAGATAGAATAAAATCCGGGACCATAAAGCGAAATATCTATTGTTTGATTTGTTTCGCCCGGTAGTGGGCTGCCATTCAGATACCATTGATATCCGGGAGCAGAACTGGAAGTTAAAATATTTCCTAATTGTGTAAAAGTAGGGGTTGGTGGTGCAACTCCAACACTCATAGTAGCAGTTCCTGTAGACTGACAAGCGCCGGTATAAACCGTATAACTATATACCGTTGTAACAGTAGGACCAAATGCAGCGGTAAAGCTTGTTTGTCCGCCCTGCCAGACAATGTTGGAGGCGTTTGACGTTACGATAAGGTTTTTGTTTTGTCCTGCGCAGGTTCCTGTGCTTGTAGATACAGAAGTAGGTGTATTAATAACATAAACTGTAGTTGTATAAGGCGCACTAGCCCCAACAGAATTTGTAGAAACCAATGTAACAGGGTAAGCACCAATAGCAGTATAGGTAATGCTTGGTGGATTTTTTACAGATGAAGTTCCCGGACTACCGCCAGTGAATGTCCAAGACCAGGCAGTTGGTGTATTTGAGGACGCATCGGTAAAAGAAACAGCGCTTCCAACACAAATCGTATTACTTGTTGTCATATAGAAAGCATTTGGCGCAACACCTGGCTGGCTATACAAATCAGTTTCCCACATACCACGACCAAACGTGGCAGCTCTAAGCTTGCCGGTTGGATAATAAATTTCCATATCGTTTACCCAAACATTTGGAAGCCCGGTGTTATAAGGAATCCATGAGCTCATACTTAATTCGCGGTAATAAACACCATAATCCATACCAATATAAACGGCGCCCGGACTATTCTTTTTAAACACAATACAATTTGTAGGAAGATTTGGTAATCCTGTTGAATAATTTACCCATGATAATCCACCATCAGTTGAATAAAAAACTTTATTCCCTGAAGAATAACCTCCAACTGTAACATAAACATTATTTGCATTGGTGTTGTCAACATCAATATCAGTAATACCGTTTGATGTAGGAAGGGTAGAAGTAATATTTGTCCAATTTACCCCGCCGTCGGTTGTTTTAAATAGAGTTGTTGCGCGGGCCGCATAAATAACATTTGAGCTTGAAGGCGCAGGATTAATAAACAACACGTTTCCTGAGCCGCCAAGAGAACCTAATTGCGACCAGCTTCCGCCAGAATTAGTCGACCTGAAAACATGTTGTCTTCCTGCATAATAAGTAGTTGACACATTTGGGTCCTGACAAATTGGAGCAACCCAATCTGCAGTACCGGTAAGACCAGTTACAATATTTGAAAAAGAAACGCCACCATTTGTGCTTCTGCCATGGCCTCCATTTTGCGATGATGCTATTACAATATTCGGATTATTCCAGTCTACAAAGCAATCCATACCATCTCCGCCCTTACCCTGAAACCATGTTGTTCCATTATATACAATACTTCCGTTGTCTTGTAATCCCGCAACAATTTTAGTTGAACTAGTTGCAGAAACACCTAAATAATAAGGTTCCGAAATATTCATGTTTCCATTAACATTCGTCCATGTACTTCCATTGTTTGTAGACCTGTCAACACCGCCATCATGCGCAAGCCAAATATTGGTTCCGTTCTCATAAATAGCATCGTGTTGGTCGGGGTGAACATAAGGCCCGCCACCATAACCGAAAGTACGCTGGGTCCAGTTAACCCCACCGTTTGTAGAACGCCAGATGTCAATACCACCAACAACAATTTCGTCTTTATTTGTAGGTGAAGCGGCAAGAGATAAATCATACCAGCCCTGTGTTCCGCCTAAAATATTCGGGGTGGTTGACATGGTAGAAAAAGTTCCTGCGGAATTTGTTGAACGAACCAATCTTCCGAATGCATCTGTTGAAGAGGTGCCAACAATATATAAATAATTAGGATCGGCAGCAGTGACCGCGATACGAATTTGATTTAATCCTGTTGAACTGAAAGTTGTGTTTGAAAAAGACTGTCCGCCATTAGTTGAGCGGTAAACATTACTTCCATTTGCAGCATAAATAGTTGTTGTATCTCCGGGCTTATATTCACCATCTCTGAAATACCCCCCGGAAACTAAGGTCCAAGTTGCTCCGCTGTTTCTTGTACGGTAAATACCAACTGAAGTAAATGCAAAAACCTCAACAGTATTGAGGGGGTTGATTAATAATTTCGAAATAAAACGCGATTGACTTGTTGTCCAGGTTAAGCCTGTTGTATTCCAGGTGTTACCTCCATCGATAGACTTTAATACACCAACAGATTTAGAATCTCCACCAGTATATCCGGTTGGGGCCCCATCAAAATCACCTGTTGCGATATACATAATATTCGTATTGCTGGGATCAATGGCCACGTCTGCAACGCCTAACGAAGCAATTTGATCGGTTGTTGTAGACCATGAAGCGCCGTTATTTGTAGATTTCCACAAACCACCAGCTGCTGCACCAACATATACCGTTCCTGTTCCCGAAGGATGAAAGCGAACACATTGTAAGCGCCCGGCACCTGTTCCTGTTGCAGAACCGAATGGCCCAAGAGCAGTCCAGTTTGCTGTAGTTGCCGATGGAGCCGCACTAATGATTTGCTTAGCAATTGGATTCTCTTGCAAGAATTTTT
>CAZRNW010000016.1:15379-17430 GCA_964601535.1 uncultured Flavobacteriaceae bacterium | reverse complement strand
CAACACTATAATCTTAAATAACACATGTAATCGTACAGCCGAAAACATGAAAGCGAAAAAAACAAACATTGGAACGGTTGTAAATAAAATATAACGGTCAAGGAATAATCGCACATAATATTCGGTAGAAAGACAAATTAATAAAAGCGGAAGAGCACTTAAAATAAAAAGTGTAAAGTAGAGTTTTAATTTGCGTTTATTCCTGAAAACAAAAAGCATTACAACACTTATAAGCAGCCAGATTAATAAAAGAACTAAAATAACTTCGCTGCCAAGTACCTGCATGAAAAAGAATTTGAAACCTTCAAAACTTAACTCAGGAAGCCAACCGATCTGAAACCCGTCGAGATCAAACCAGGAAGCCATAAACCAAGGTAAAAAAGAGCCTAAGGCTAATGCCTGACTTAATAAAAACTTAAATAGCAAGCCCGGTTTATTGTAGAAAAATACTATGACAATAAGTGCTTCGGCTACAAATAAAAAACCAGCCACATAGTGTGTATATAATACAAGTATATTTACAATGCACAGCCAAACCAGCGACCATCCCTTCTTATGTTTTAAATAGGAAAGAAAATAATAAAGTGATACCGAACACAAAAAACAGGCTAAAGCGTAACTACGGGCCTCTTCAGCATAATAAATCTGAAGGTTGGAGAAGGAATAAAACAATACTGCGGCGACGGCAGTTAAATAATTAAAGAACTTGCGGCCAATGCGATAAAGTACAAGTCCCGTGAAAAAACCACACACAACCGAAAAAAATCTTATCGATTCATGTGAAAAACCAAAAGTCTTTGCCCACTTACGGATGACTATACCATATAAGGGCGGATTAATATCATTAATCGATGTTTTTACAATGTCGTGAGTTTTTTGATGGGAGAGCATTAAAGTATATGCTTCATCTACCCAAAGGCTTGCAGACGAGAAATTAAAAATGCGTAAACCGAAACACAGTAACAAAACAACAATTAACACCACATGCTCTTTCTTTAAAAAGAACCTGTACCAGCTATAGTTGGTTCGTGTCCAGCCTGAACTCATTTTTTATTAGGGGCTTTGTTTAGGATACAAATGTAATTATTTGTTTAAAATATCATGTCTTAAAATTCACTATTTATTCGCTAACTTAGATGCCCGACAGATGCCAAATACCCCCTCTAAAATACTAATCATTCTGCCCTGCTATAATGAAGAGCAAAGTATAGGCAGTATTTTACAGCAATTAAAAAACATAAACGTTCCCAATTGCGAGTTTACTGCCCTTCCAGTGAATGACGCTTCTATCGATAATACACTAGCTGAAATAAAAAAACAAAACACTCATTATTTAGATTTACCAAAGAATTTAGGAATTGGCGGCGCCGTGCAAAGCGGTTTGAAATATGCCCATGAAAATAATTTTGATATTGCGGTGCAAATGGATGGCGACGGACAACATCCGCCATTAGAATTAATAAAAATTATTACACCAATATTAAATAATGAAACCGATGTTTGTATCGGCTCGCGTTTTATTGATAAGGAAGGCTTTCAAAGCAGTTTTTTTAGAAGAACGGGAATTAAATTTTTAAGCGCACTTATAAAATTACGTTGCGGACAAACCATTTTAGATTGCACATCGGGTTACCGGGCTTTTAATAAAAAGGCGATTGAAGAATGTGTAAAATACTATCCAAAAAAATATCCTGAACCGGAATCTGCTTTGCATTTAATAAAAAAAGGAATTCGGGTAAAAGAAGTTCCTGTAAAAATGGATGCCCGCGATGGTGGTACTTCATCCATTAGCGGTTGGAGAGGGATTTATTATATGCTCAAAGTTTCGCTGGCAATTTTGAGGGTGAAATAAAATTATTTCTGACTTTTTGTAATTCTAACCACTTCAAATTTCTTTTTAAGCTTCAATATTTGTTTCTCAAACAGCTCATAACTTATTATAGGAATCACTAATGAACCAATTAATACAAGTAATATGTATATGTAGAGATTGCTTATTTCGTAAGGTTTCATGATTTTTTCCATAATAATTTTAAGAACAATTAAGCCAT
>CAZRNW010000016.1:1377-15369 GCA_964601535.1 uncultured Flavobacteriaceae bacterium | reverse complement strand
TTTTTGTTTTCTTTCTTTTTTAGTTATGTTTAATTTTTTTTTTCAATATTATTTTTATTAACATTTATGCATTTTAATTTTTTGCGTAATTAATTTTTCCCAAATATTTAAAGATTTTATTATTCATAAACTCAAATAAAGGCTTTTCGTTAAATAAGAAATTCAGCATAGCAAACAAAACAATAGAAACATAAAAGTACTTTTTAAAACACGCTGTAAAAAAAGTATCCCAGTTTGTAATGTTATCATAACATGCCGAAATAAGAAAAACTGAATAAACAACAAGCCTTACAGTTCTCGAAAAAGTAAGCTTTATTGGATTAACAAAATGAACATAAGCAGCTCCTGCTCCAATAACCAAAACATCGTACCTGCTAAAGGTGCTTAAAAATAAAGGATACCAGGGCTCCTTCACATTTGTGATTAGATATCCCCGGTATATTATGCTTATTAAAATCAATATCATAAATGTTTTGAGTAAATGCTTGTTTGGAATAAGATAAATAATTACAGGCCAGAATATATAAAAATGTTCTTCTATACAAAGTGACCAAAAATGCGCTAGGGGATAAATCCAATAATGATGCTCCATAGTATCAAAATTATTATAGAAGAAAATGTTAGCTATGTAATTTGGGCTGTAAGTTTGGCCAACCAACTTGATTATACACGGTGTTAAAGCAAGTATTAGAAAGTAAAGAGGCCATATCCTTAATGAACGACGTGTGTAAAACTTTAATATATTGATTTTACCATTTGAAGCTTGCTTTTCCTTAAGCAATAAGTAAGTGATTAAAAAGCCACTTATGAGAAAAAATACATCCACACCATAGCCGCCGTTCATTAGAAATACGTTCAAAGCTCTCCCAAACAAGTTTAAACCTTGTCCGTCACCGTTTGTCATGAATTTTAAATATTGCCAATTACTTACCCAATCACCATAGGCGTGATAAATAACTACCATCATTGCAGCTACAAATCTTATGACGTCAATTTTATCAAAATAAAATACTTCTGATTTGTTGTTTTCTAATGACAGTATACCTTTATTATTCATTTTGATTTTACAACCCTTTCCTCAACCTAGCCACCGGAATATCCAATTGCTCCCTATATTTAGCAACTGTTCTTCGGGCAATGTTATACCCTTTTTCTTTTAAGATGTCGCAAAGGGCATCATCAGTGAGGGGTTTCTTTTTGTCTTCGTTATCTACACAATCTTTTAAAATACGCTTTACTTCGCGTGAACTGACTTCTTCCCCACTATCCATACTCATAGACTCCGAGAAAAATGTTTTTAGCAAAAAAGTTCCGTAAGGTGTTTGCACATATTTACTGTTTGCTACGCGCGAAATAGTTGATATATCCATTCCTATTTTTTCTGCAATGTCTTTTAATATCATCGGTTTTAATTTGGATTCGTCGCCCGTGACAAAATACTCTTCCTGAAATTCCATTATAGAATGCATGGCCACCATCATGGTTTGGTGACGCTGCTGCAAAGCCTCAATAAACCATTGCGCATTCTCAATTTTTGATTTGATGAAGGTACTCGCTTCTTTGCTGCTTTTGTCTTTCTGCCGCGAATACTCTTTCAGCATCTCAATATAATCTTTGCTGATTTTTAATTCCGGTAAATTTCTGGAGTTAATACTTAATTCAGGTTTTCCGTCTACAACGGCAATTGTAAAATCGGGCACCACTTCCGATGCGGTCATTGCGTTGCCAGAACTTCCCGGTCTCGGATTCAAATGTGTGATTTCATTAATGACGTCTTTTAAATCTTCATCATCAATATTTAAACGGCGCGTGATTTTTTCGTAGTGTTTCCTCGAAAAATCTTCCATCATGTTTTTTACTACATCAATCGCCAATAACACTTCTTTGGTTTTATCTTTTTTCCGCTCAAGCTGTATCAATAAACATTCCTGTAAATTTCTGGCGCCTACTCCGGCCGGATCTAATTCCTGAATCTGCTTTAAAACTTTTTCTATTGTTGCAACATCAGTAGAAATATTATAACTAAAAGCCAAATCATCAACAATCAATTCCAGTTCCCTTCTCACATATCCATCCTCATCAATACAGCCAATCAAATACAATCCAATAGTATATTCCGTTTCATTTAAATCCCGTAAGCCTAATTGTTGTTCAAGTAAGCTGTGAAAATCAGGACCTTCAACTACAACAAACTCTCTTGAATCGTCATCCGCGCCTTTGTTACTAACCTCATACTTGTAAGAATCAATCTCCTCATCTCCCATGTAATCTTCCATCTCAACTTTATCATCAATCTTCTCTACTTCCTTTTCCTGAAAATCCTCTACCTCCGGTTCTGCATCTTCGCCTGTGTCTTCAGTATTTTCGTTGCTGTATAATTCTTCCTCATCGTTATTAACATTATCCTCTTCTTCAAGGGCCGGATTTAATTCTAATTCCTCTTTGATTTTTTCTTCTAGGGCAAGTGTTGGCAGCTGCAACAATTTCATCAACTGAATTTGCTGCGGGGAAAGCTTTTGTAATAGCTTTAAACTCTGTGATTGCCTGAGTGCCATATCATCCCGCTAATTAACCTTACACAAAAAATAATTCTTCTTTCCTTTTTGGACCAAAATATATTTGTTGTTTAACGTATTCCCCATCGTAAGGTTCGATTTTTCATCTTCCCACTTTTGTTTGTTTACACTCACACCCCCGGCCTGAACCATTTTCCGCGCCTCGCCCTTACTCGGGAAAATTTTAGTTTTCTCTGCTAAAAAATCTAATACACCAATTCCTGCATTTAATTCTGATTTAGAAATATCAAACATCGGCACACCATCGAACACATCTAAAAATGTTGCTTCATCCAGTTTTGCTAAATCTTCAACGCTTCCCTTAAATAAAATTTCTGTTGCTTTTACTGCATCATTATAATCCGCTTCACCGTGGACACGCACAGTTACATCTTTTGCCAATGCTTTTTGTAAATGTCTTTCGTGAGGCGCCGCATTATGCTTTGCTTCTAAAGCATCTACTTCCGCTTTATCAAACAAAGTAAAATATTTTATATAGGTTGCGGCATCCGCATCACTTGCGTTTAACCAAAACTGGTAAAATTTGTACGGAGAAGTTTTTGTTTTATCTAACCAAATATTTCCGCTTTCACTTTTTCCGAATTTAGTGCCGTCTGCTTTTTTTATTAATTGTGTTGTTAAAGCAAATGCTTCACCTCCGCATTTTCTTCTGATTAATTCTGTTCCTGAAGTTATATTCCCCCACTGGTCGCTACCGCCCATTTGGAGTTTGCAATTCTTTTTACTGTACAATTCGTAAAAATCGTATGCTTGTAATAATTGATAACTGAACTCCGTAAAACTCATCCCGTTCTCTAAACGGTTTTTTACTGAGTCTTTTGCCATCATATAACTTACAGTAATGTATTTTCCGACTTCACGAATGAATGATAAGAAAGTAAATTCTTTCATCCAGTCGTAATTATTTACCAGCTCAGCTCCATTCTTGCCTGCATTAAAATCCAAAAATTTCTCTAAGTGTTTTTTTATTCCTGAGATATTTTTATTGAGCGATTCTTCATCCAATAAATTTCTTTCCTCTGATTTTCCGCTCGGGTCGCCCACCATTCCGGTAGCACCGCCAATTAAAGCAATAGGTTTATGCCCCGCTTTTTGAAAACGCAGTAAGGTCATGATTTGCGCCAGACTCCCCACATGCAATGAATCTGCAGTCGGATCAAATCCAATATAAGCCGTAACTGTTTCTTTTTTCAACAGCTCTTCGGTACCCGGCATAATGTCGTGCAAAATGCCTCTCCACTTTAATTCTTCAACAAAATTCATAGTCAATTGTTACCGATAAAAATACGAAAATTGCGGGAATGCAAATGAATGAAAGGCCTAAGAAATGTTTTTTATTTAGAGATAAAATCCTTAATTTCTTTGCTCATTTGAGGGACTGCCTCCAGATTAAGCGTATGACCTGCCCCAAGAATAATTTTAAACTCGCTATTTGGAATATGTTTTGCCACTTCAGCAGCCATATGAACAGGTAATAACAAGTCTTTTTCACCTTGTATGACTATGGTTGGAGTTTTTATTTTTTGCAATTCTCCTCTGTAATCGTCCCTGTCTTTGGTGGCTTGCATGAGTTTAAACAAGGCTTCTTTTTCACCATTGACTTCCTGCCGCGCCTGTTTCATCATTTCAATGGGAATCAAAGGATTTTTAAAATATTCTTCGCTCAAAACCGAAGGCAACATAATGTCGAGCATCAATGGATAACCGCCTAATTCCAAAGCCCGCCACCAGGCTAATTCAATGGCATCGTAATAAGGAGTTTTATGTGCGAAGGTGGAAATCAAAACTAATTTCTCCAATCGCTGCGGAAATAAAACAGCAAAATGCTGTGCCACTAAACTTCCATAAGATAATCCGGCCAAAATCACTTTGTCTGATTTTAATTCGTCCAGTAACCGCAAAATATCTTTTGCGTGCTGGTCAAAACTTCTGCTTTCTCCGGTTTTATCACTTTGTCCCTGGAAAATAAAATCCACCAACACAATCCGGTAATTCTCTTTGAAATGAGGCACGGTTAAAATCCAGGCAATTGTGCTTTGCGATAAACCATTTAAAAACACAATAGTTTTTTTAGCAGAGGCATTACCCTGCACTTCGTAATATAAATTTAAACCATCCTGTGTTTTACAAAACATTTTTTAGATATAAAAAAGTTCAGCGCCTTTTTTTGTGACTTTCAAATGTGCCCTTTTACCAATGAAAAAAGCTAAATTTCTTTCAATATGTCCGGCCGGGAAATTAAAACAAACCGGATATTTATATTCTTTCACCGCATCCCAAATAATTTCTTCAGCGGTTTTTCCGAATGGGATTGGGTTATCCTTCATGTCGCTCATCCCGCCAACAATCAATCCTTTCAGGTTTTTTAATTTCCCTGAACGTTTTAATTGTAACATCATTCTGTCTACATGATATAAATACTCATCCAAATCTTCAATAAATAATATTTTTCCTTTGGTATCAATATCTGAATGCGAACCGCTCAATGCGTACAGCAATGATAAATTTCCTCCGACAATTTCTCCTTTTGCTTCGCCAATTCTGTTTAACTTAAATGCAGATGCTTCGTATTCTTGTTTTTCACCAAACAAAACTTTTCTTAAACTTTCAGTAGCTTCTTCGTGTTTAGTAAACTGAAAAGCCATGGTGCCATGAATAGAAGCAATGCCTAAATTCAAAAGGTGACTTTGTATGATTGTTGTATCACTATATCCCACTACCCATTTCGGGTTTTTGATAAAATTCTTGAAAGTAACCCCATCAATAACGCGCATGGTTCCATAACCACCACAGGCCAAAATGATTGCTTTAACTTCCTTGTTATCTAAAGCCCATTGAAAACCTGCAACACGTTCCTTATCAGAACCGGCAAACTGGTTTTCTTCTTTAAATAAATTCGGAGCAAAAACAACTTTCAATCCCCAGTTCTTTAAAATTTGTACCGAGGGTTCAATTATTTCTTTACTTGTTTTGCGGGCGGTGGCTGCAATAGCTACCGTGTCTCCCTTTTTTAAAGCGGGAGGTATTTTCACAATTATCTTTTCTTAGCGTTTTTCTTAATTTTCAAATACTCGCTGTATTTTTTATTCATTGGCTCGTTTTTCACTCTCACCTTATACCAAAATTCGCCGCTCTTAATCCTGTAAACATTCATTTCAGAAATGCCATAAGCATTAGCAATTTGCTTTAAAGTACGCTTACGTTTTGGATCAAATAATTCGGTTTTTAGTTTTCTAACTTTACTTTCTGTTAATACTTTCGAATAATTACCATCCTGCAAAACACGTTCTTTAATGGCTCGTTTAACAGCAGGACTTGTTTTACGGTGTTCCACTTGCTGTTCGATGGTAGTCCACTTTAAATTAGAAGCGTTGTTATTGCTTTTATTATGGTCGAGATGGATAACAAATTTATGTTTAGCCGTAGGTTGTCTTAAGAAAGCCTCTGCAACCAAGCGATGCACAAACAGAGATTTTTTCACCCCTTGCATCCGAATACTGATGCAATGGTAATCTTCAATGCGTTTAGCTTTCAGTTTTTGTGCGTTTTTAGGCGAATCGGCATAGCTTGCCAGTTTACCGGTATTAGAAACAAGGTATTTTTTTTGAAGTTTTACCTTTTTTGGAAAGTTAATTGCTTTCCATTTCTCTGCATTTGCCATACGAATTAATTTATATGTTAGTAATAAAAGTAAAGAGCAATGTGTATCTTTGTACGAATATTAGAATTTTTTTTAAATAATAAAAGCTTTTATGTCTAAATCCTTTAAGCGCTCTTTAGTAACTGCTGCCCTGCCCTATGCGAATGGCCCGGTGCATATTGGGCATTTAGCAGGCTGTTACTTACCTAGCGACATCTACGTAAGGTACTTGAGGAGCAAGGGGGAGGACGTTAAGTTTATTTGCGGGAGCGACGAACACGGCGTTCCGATTACCATAAAAGCCAAAAAAGAAGGCATTACACCTCAGCAAGTAGTAGATAAATACCATAAAATTATGGGCGATGCCTTTAAGGAATTCGGCATTTCCTTCGACGTCTATTCCCGTACTTCAAGTAAAGTTCACCATCAAACAGCTTCCGATTTTTTTAAAACACTTTATAAAAAAGGTTCATTCACTGAGCAAGTGACCGAACAATATTATGATGAAGAAGCTAAACAGTTTTTAGCCGACCGTTATATTACCGGTGAATGCCCTAAGTGCGGAAACCCTTCAGCTTACGGCGATCAGTGTGAAAAATGCGGTTCGAGTTTAAGTCCGACTGATTTAAAAAATCCCAAATCGGCTTTATCCGGAAACGTTCCCGTTCTTAAACAAACAAAGAATTGGTTTCTCCCATTGGACAAATTGCAACCTAAAATTGCAGAGTATTTAAACAAGCATCAGGATTGGAAAACGAATGTTTACGGTCAGTGCAAAAGTTGGTTAGACAGTGGCGATGGTTTACAGCCTCGTGCCATGACTCGAGATTTAGATTGGGGCGTTCCTGTTCCTGTTGAGGGTGCTGATGGAAAAGTATTGTACGTTTGGTTTGATGCGCCAATCGGATATATTTCTGCTACCAAAGAATTATTACCGAATGATTGGGAAAAATACTGGAAAGACAAGGAAACCCGATTGATTCATTTTATTGGAAAAGATAATATTGTTTTTCATTGCATTATTTTTCCGGCCATGTTAATGGAGCACGGCGAATTTGTTTTGGCAGACAATGTTCCCGCTAATGAATTTTTAAATTTAGAAGGCGATAAAATTTCTACATCCCGTAATTGGGCGGTTTGGTTACATGAGTATTTAATTGATTTTAAAGATAAGCAGGATATTTTGCGTTATACACTTTGTGCAAATGCGCCCGAAGCAAAGGACAATGATTTTACCTGGAAGGATTTCCAAACCAAAAACAACAGTGAATTAGCTGATATCTTAGGGAATTTCATTAACCGCGTTATGGTTTTAACCAATAAGAATCATAACGGTTTGGTGCCCGAGGCGAGTGAATATACAAAAGCGGATTTATTGGTTTTGGAAGAAGTTGCAAAAGCACCGGATAAAATTGCTGAAGCTTTAGATAAATTTAAATTCCGTGAAGCTTTAGCCGAGATGATGAATTTAGCGCGAATCGGAAATAAATATTTAGCCGAACAAGAGCCCTGGAAAATTAAAAATGATGAGAAACGCGTGCGCACCATCATGAATATTTCATTGCAGATTTCGGCAAATCTGGCGATTGTTTGTGAACCTTTTATTCCGTTTACCAGCAAAAAATTATTTTCCCTCTTAAATATCAGCACATTAAAGTGGAGCTCGGCACGAAACACAAACAATTTAGCAGCCGGCCATAAAATTAGTTCTGATTCAGGCATATTATTTTCGAAAATTGAGGATGCCGACATTCAAAAACAATTGGATAAATTGGAAGATACCAAAAAACAAAATGCGGGTGATAATGCAAGTATTCCCCCTGCAAAAGCTGAAACTTCATTTGATGATTTCAGTAAAATGGACATCCGCACAGGAACAATTTTAGAAGCGGAACGCGTTCCGAAAACTGATAAACTCCTGAAATTAAAAATCGATACGGGCATTGATAAACGTACTGTGGTAAGCGGTATTGCCGAATGGTACAAGCCCGAAGATATTATCGGACAACAGGTAAGTATACTTGTAAATCTTGCGCCAAGAAAAATAAAGGGAATTGAAAGTCAGGGTATGATTTTAATGGCTGAAAATGCACAAGGCGAATTAAGTTTTGTTTTGCCGAGTAAGCCCAATATGAATAATGGTTCGATTATTAAATAATATTTTTTTTATTGCGTTTCTTTTTTCGTCGCTTGCGGGGTCTTCGCAAAGTGATGCGGATAATGTTTTCAGGCCCAAGGAATATAAAGATTCAAAGCAATTCGAAAATTTTTACAAACGGAGAAATGCGATTGGGAAATGGCAAATCAATCAATTAAAAAATGGTGCTTTGCTTGTTCGTTTACAAACCAACAAAACTTTAATTGAAGGATTAAGAAAAATGGGCAAAGCCGATTTAGCTACACAAAAAGAATACGAAATAATGGCTTTCAACAAAAACATGGTGATGGCGTTTACACGATTTTATAATTTTTCGAAGGTGTATTTCTTTTTCAGCAATAACAGCGACACGCTTTTAAAAGGGGCAAGAAGCGGTATTTTTTTAGATACCAATCTGGTTGTTGACCCGAAAATTGAAATGAAAGAAAATTTTTATTTATTAGCTGAGAGAGATGATGTTTATAATTCCTCCATCGGATTTGTACCTGAGGACACGGCGAGGTTTATTAAAGAAGCCGGAAATGCCACGAAAGATGCTGCCATTGTTATTAAAAACAAATATGGCCATCAGCTAAAAGACCCATTCCCTTTTTTCGTTATCAGCAAAAGTACAATTACCGGAACTCCTGTGGTAAACGTAATGATTGGCGGAACAATTGTACCCGTAACTGTTGAGAAGAAGAACCGATTGGAAAGGCATAATGCATACGTAGGCAATCTGAACAGATATTTTCACAAATTCTATTCAGAATTCAAGGATTATGTGGTAAATCAGCCTGAAATGAAGCCTTTTTTATATTAGGATTCCCGTTTTCCCTCTTATTTGCGTTTTAAGTTTTGTTTCTTTATCTTTATTTAGATAAAATTTTATTCCATGAAAAAATTATACGTTTTATTGTCAGTTTGTTCATTAAGTATTTTTTCGTTTGCACAAAACAACGAGAAAATGTGGACCAGCATTTCCGAATCTAAAATCAGTCCGAAAGGCCACCGCGAGATTATTCCGCAAAAATATCAGACTTTCAGTTTAGATATGGCTATATTAAAAAATAAACTGGCAACAGCGCCTCATGATAAAACCACGCCTATTGACCAATCGAATTGTATTATCTCTTTACCAATTGCGAACGGACAAATACAATCATTCCGTGTAGTTTATGCACCGGTAATGGAAGAACCTTTGGCAAATGCTTATCCTCAAATTAAAACTTATTCAATAAGAGGTATTGATGATTTGTATGCAAACGGAAAAATTGATGTGAATGAATTCGGTTTTCACGGGATGATACGCAGCATAAATGGTGATATTTTTATTGACCCTTTTTGTCGTGGTAATGTAAACGACTACATCGTTTATTATGTGAACGATTTCAAAAAAGATCCTTCTCAAATGTTACCTGAAGTTGGTGTGCTCGACAATCCTGATTACAAAATGGGTGTTGGTGTTCAATCTCCGCCTGCAACATGTGTTGGTGCCAACTTACGTACTTACCGCTTAGCTGTTGCCTGTACAGGTGAGTATGCTGTTGCAGCTACCGGATTTCCTGCTCCAACTGTTGCTCAAACTTTAGCGAAAATTGTTACAAGCGTTAACCGGGTTGATGGTGTTTACGAAACAGATGTGGCGGTTCGCATGGTTTTAGTTGCAACAGAAACTGCCGTAGTATTTACAAGTGGCGCAAGTGATCCTTTCACGGGAAATAATAATGCAAGTGTTTTGATCAACGAAAGTCGAACTGTTTGTAATGCAAATATTGGTTCTGCTAATTACGATATTGGACATACGTTTAGTACCGGTGGCGGAGGTTTAGCAATGTTAGGTTGCGTTTGTGGTTCGAGCAAAGCAAGAGGCATTACAGGAAGTCCGAGTCCTGTTGGTGATCCTTATGATATTGATTATGTAGCGCATGAAATGGGCCATCAGTTTGCGGGCAATCATACATTTAATGCATTATCAGGATCCTGCAACGGTAACCGTAATGCATCAACTTCAGTTGAACCCGGCAGCGGCATCACTATTATGGCTTATGCAGGTATTTGCGGAACAAATGATTTAGCACCTAATAGCATTGCCTATTTTCATGCGATTAGTTATGATGAAATTGTAAATTTTACAAATTTAGGTTCCGGTAATTCATGTGCTGTAACTACTACAACAGGAAATAATCCTCCGGTTGTTACAGGAGCTGTTACTTATACAGTTCCTAAATCAACACCATTTACTTTAACCGGTTCTGCAACTGACCCGAATGGCGATCCATTAACTTACTCGTGGGAAGAAACTGATCCGGGTGCGGCAGGCGGTAACTGGAATTCAGGAAACAAACCTTATTTCATGTCCTACACACCTACTCCAACACCCTCACGAACCTTTCCAAAACTTAGTGTGATTTTGTCAGGAAACTTAACCGGAACAAAAGGAGAATATTGTCCAGCAACTGCACAAACATTAAATTTCCGTTTAACTGCGCGTGATAATAAAATGGGCGGCGGCGGCGTTTGTTATTTAAATCAGCCGCTGGTTATTTCAAATGCCGGTCCGTTTAACATTACTTATCCGAATGCAACCGGTGTAATATGGGCAGGCGGTTCATCTCAGACTATTACATGGAATGTGAACGGTACTGATTTATCACCTGTATCCTGCGGAACTGTTGATGTAATGATTTCTTACAATAGCGGCACTACATTTAGTACTTTAATGGCAGGCGTACCAAATACAGGAACTTTAAACATAACGGTTCCTACACCTACTGAAACTATTAATACCTGCAGGATAAAAGTTCTTTGTCCGACTAATATTTTCTTCGACATTAACGATAATAACTTTACTATTACAACAGTAACAGGTATTAGTTCATTATCAAGTAACAATAATTTAGGTTTGTCGGTTTACCCGAATCCGTTTAACGAAAGCATTACCATTAAAGCGGCAAATATCAGTGATGAAACTTTACTTACCATAACAGATGTTTTAGGGAAAGTACTTAAAACAGAAAAGCTTTCAGGCAACAGTCTGAATAAAGAATACGATTTAAGTATTTATCACAGCGGTATTTATTTTGTGACGCTCAAATCCAAAGATCATCAGTCGGTGGCGAGGATAATTAAACAATAGTTTTTTAAAAAATAGAATTAAAGCCCTGCATTTGCGGGGCTTTTTTTATTGTCTAACTTTGAGGCATGTCGCGCAAACTTTTATTCATTATCAATCCCCGTTCAGGAAAAAGAAATTCCGGGAAAATAATCGACATCATCAATAAAACTCTAACCGGAAAAATAGATTTTCAAATCGGACTTTGGACTAACATTGAAGAATTTAATGTGCTGGCCCAAAAACTGAAAGATGAAAACTTCACTGATGCGGTTGCGGTTGGCGGCGATGGTTCGGTAAATCTTGTCGCCAAAACTATTCTAAATACATCTGTTTTACTAGGAATTGTCCCAACGGGTTCAGGCAACGGATTAGCGCGTTCTTTGGGAATTAATATGAATACTGAAAAAGCTTTACTCCAAATTTTAAATTGCAAAACAGAAATTATTGATTCGGGTGAGGTGAACGGACACCCTTTCTTCTGCACAAGCGGAGTGGGCTTCGACGCACATATCGGAAATTTATTTGCCAATTTACCGGAGCGCGGATTAAAAACCTACATCAAACTTATCCGTAAAGAATTATTCAGTTATAAACCACAAAACTACTCCGTTATTGCTAATGGAACTGAAATAAATAAAACAGCCTTCTTCATTACTGTCGCCAATGCAGGGCAATTCGGAAATAATTTTTACATGGCTCCGGGCGCAAAAGTTAACGACGGTTTGTTTAATGTAGTTATTGTAAAACCTTTTAAATTATTACCTGGACTTCTAATGCTTCTAAAAATTCTTTTGCGCAGGGCCCATACCAGCATGTATATTGAAACCCTTGCATGCAGCGAGCTAATTATTAAACGGGAACAAAGAGGAAGCGTGCATTTCGACGGTGAACCTTTTACAATGGAAACGGAATTAATCTATACCATAAAACCTAAAAGCCTGAAGGTTATCAGAGGCGAATCATTCGACGGAATCTAAATAATTATTGCGTAACTTTACAGGATGCGCGGACCTTTAGTCATAAGTTTATTTGTTTTCATTTCGTTTTTGTGTTCTGCGCAATCAAACACCATTTGTGTTTTAGACCTCACCAAAAAAAATGCAGAAACAACTAATGGAAATTTATTTTCTCTTGAACACTTGCTTAAATCAGGCGGTTTTTCTTATTCCATTTCTGATTCCGTAAATCTTGCCATTAAGAATAATGTTGTTTTAACAACCGGAAATCTTGAGGCAACAACTTTTAATAATACAGAGCGCGACTCCATAAAAAACTATGTGAGAAAAGGCGGAATTCTTATTTCAACCAATAACAAAGACAATAACCTCGATAGCATTTTCGGGATTTCTGCTACATCCTTTAATTACACCCGCTTCTATATTAATTTCAAAACAAATTATGATGCCAGTGGTATTTTTAAAATGTTTGACGATAATTGGGAAAAACAAATACGCCTCGGCGACACTGCAGATTACACCACAACAATCGGTACCCGTGCGTTCACTTGCAGTACCGCTGATACTTTAGCTTTATACGAAACCAATGAAGTTGCTGCCACACATAATAAATTTTATGCCGGTCATACTTATATGTTAGGCACACAATACAAAGAAGTTATTTTACGTCCGCAGGTAAAACAAGATTACGGTGCCAGCCGCGATTACTCCAATAATTTTGAGCCCGCACAGGATGTTTATGTTTTCTTTATTTCAGGCATTCTGAAAAAACATCAGCCATACATCGTCAACAAACATACAGCGCCGTGCAATTTTAAATCTGCATTAATTATTACACATGATGTAGACGCAACAACCTCAATGGATTTTTTTGATGATTATGCGCATTACGAAAAAACAAATAACATAAAATCAACTTACTTGATTACGACACATTATGTACATGATGAACTGGCAAAGAATTTTTTTGATGGATATGAAAGTGATATTCTTAAAGTTTTTGAAATGGGGCATGATATACAAAGTCATAGCGTTTCACACGTTCCGGATTTCGATATTGAAACTACGGTTCCAATGGGTTCTGCAGGAAACAACAAAAGTAATTATCAGCCCTATTATAACGGAAGCTCATCCAGCGGAGTGACGGTTTTTGGTGAAGCTGAAGTGAGTGCCGGTTTGTTACAATCTATTACAGGAAATCCCGTAAAAATTTTCAGGCCGGGTTATTTAGCGTTCAATAATAAATTGATAAATGTTCTGGATAGCTTGAGATATCCTTTCAGCAGCAGTCATAGCGCCAATGATGTTATGACGCATTTTCCTTTTTTTCAGCATACTGATTTAAGTATGAGCGGGCGTTTAACGCGCTTACTTGAAATGCCAAATACTATTTCAGATGTTTTTTCAGGAGATCCGATGACGGAACAAAATTTCAATCAAAAGGTGAGCGAATGGAAAACTGTTTTTACAAAATGCTATAACAATAATACGAATTGTGTTTTATTAATTCATCCCACACGCTATTATAAATTATTTGCGCAGCAGCAATTGGTTTCTTCCTTGCC
>CAZRNW010000016.1:0-1367 GCA_964601535.1 uncultured Flavobacteriaceae bacterium | reverse complement strand
TCAAGATGCAGTCATAAGTAATTTATATGATTACGGAAATTACTGGCTGAACCGGAATGATGTTGAGTTTAGCACAAACATTATTTCAGATACGATAATTATCAATTTATCAAAACCAAAAAATCAAATCAATCCTCAGCTTTCGTTTGTAATTAATAATGGACAGGATTTTTCGAAAGTAAAAGTTTACTCTTCGGATTTACAATTGATGAATTATACCAAAAGTAATTGGGAAAGCAATGCTGTGATTTTGCATAATAATTGTTCAAGACCAAATTACAATTTCTATAACATTACTGAGGAGCCGCAAATAAATAATGTTTATGTTTATCCAAATCCATCAGACAAAGAACATGCCTGGCTGCATTTTGAAATCATGGAAGAAACATTTATCAATGCTGAAATTTTTGATATGCGTGGTGCACTTGTTTATAATCTCCTTAACACCGAAAAATTCTATATCGGCTCTTACAATATTCCCTTACCAACAGTTTTGTTGGCAGAAGGAACTTACGCCATCCGTCTCAAAATCGGAGAAAACAAATACAAACTTAAGTGGGCGTTAAGCAAATGTAAATAAATTCGTTCTTCTAATAAACTGATATTCTGTTACTTACAGCCCCTTTCATTTTGTGTTTAAATCAAAGATCCTTTATTGATGATTTAATACGACAAAGCTTGTTTTGGCTCCGATTAATTTCCCTTATTCCTCCATTTTTTGTAATTTCAGTCCCCCTAATTTTTTGGATTGTTCGCTCTGAAACGTATACTTTTTATCAACTTTTTTTTGCTTTTGCAGAATTTATCTGTTTTTGCGCAATCTGATGCGGTTAAAGATGAGGCCGTTTCGAAATTAATCCGTGATTTATCTGCTTTATGGGATGCTAACAAAGAAGAAACATTTAATTCATTACTCGATAATAAAAGCAAGAAGTCAACGAATTTAAAAGCTGTTTTCCCTACCATTATTAAAAACGACAGGGTTGATTTATTGGTAAAAAGAAATCTGATTCAGCAAAAACTTTACAAAAAAGATTTGGGATTTAATTTTACAGCTTCTTATCAGCGAAATACTTCTACTCCTTTTCTCGACCCTGAAGATGTTGTTATTTTTAAGCAAAAAGCACAGGCGGGTTTAGATTGGGATCTTTTACGCGGCGGATTTCTTGATAACCGAATGAAATCAAAAACACTCAGCAAAGAATTAGAGTGGATCAAAAATTCGAATTACGCCCAAAAAAGCACAAGACCTTTTTTAATCAGCTCGCAGCAAGTGGTTACTAATTTTAATAAGCGCAAACTTATCATTCTTCAAAAACGCCTTGACCTGAATTCAAAACAAATGGAACTCATTGAAAAATTGTGGG
>CAZRNW010000015.1:16502-17705 GCA_964601535.1 uncultured Flavobacteriaceae bacterium | reverse complement strand
TTTCTTCCAATTGGGCAGCATCTGCATTCGCAACAAGCGCAGTAACCGATGAACCTGTTAGTTCTGCAATTTTTGCACCGTAGTTAACAGCTTCCAAAGAAGCTTTCTTAACTTTCCCTTTATTTATTTCTGTGTAAACAAGTACTGACATATTTTAATTTTTTTATTGAGCGTCTCTTAAATCTCTTCTGTCTCTTAAGTCTTTTTAATCCCTTATATAACCTTCGCTTCTGTATGTAACAAATTCACCAACTCATCCATGTTATTCTCATCAATCATTTTGCAAGTTGTTCTTCCTGCAGAAAGAGCGTAGGATTTAATACTTGTTAATTTATCCGCATTGGTAGCAGGCACAACTGTTAAAGGTTTTGTACGTGCTCCCATAATTCCTTTCATGTTCGGAATGCGTTGTTCTGCCATTCCTTTTGCACAGGATAATACCATTGGTAAATCACAATCTACAACCTGAATGCCGCCGTCAATATCATGTTCGATGGTCGCGGTATTTCCGTTTATTTCTAATTTAGTGGCCAATGAAACAAAAGGTAAATCCATAAATCCTGAAATCATCGCGCCAACTGAAGAACCATTGTAATTAATCGTTTCTTTTCCTACCATTACTAAATCATAACCGTTAGCTTTTGCATAAGTTGCAATTTGTTCAGCAACGAAATATGCATCCGGCCCTTCAGCATCAATACGCACACCATCATCAGCACCCAAAGCAAAACCTTTACGGATAGTCGCATCACTGTCCGCCAAACCAACATGTACAATCGTTACCTTTTCTGCCTTGCCTGCCTCTTTCAATTCAAGGGCGCGAACCAAAGCATACCATTCATCGTAAGGATTAATGATAAACTGAACACCGGCTGTGTTAAATTTCGTGTCGTTGTCGCTGAACGCGATTTTAGTCGTGGTATCAGGGACGTTACTTATAGCTACTAGTATCTTCATTTTTAGGTCTAAAAATTCGGTTCGCAAAGTTAAAAATTTAGGCCGTCTGACAAAAAAAAGTTTAGGGTCGTTTTTCCTTTGATTTCAACAGAAAATCTCTAATTTTGTTGCACTAAATTGACCTATGCGAGTTATAGAATTCCGTGAAGCCTTAAGAGAAGCCCTGAGTGAAGAAATGCGCCGCGACCCGAACGTATTTTTGATGGGTGAAGAGGTAGGCCACTATCAAGGTGCGTACAAAGTAAC
>CAZRNW010000015.1:0-16492 GCA_964601535.1 uncultured Flavobacteriaceae bacterium | reverse complement strand
ATACAATGGAGCTTATAAGGTTAGTAAAGGAATGCTGGCCGAATTCGGACCGAAAAGGGTGATTGATACACCTATTGCAGAATTGGGTTTTGCAGGAATTGGTGTAGGTGCGGCGATTAACGGTTTAAGACCCGTTGTAGAATTCATGACATTTAACTTTTCCCTTGTCGCCATTGATCAGATTATTAACTCCGCTGCTAAAATTTTGAGTATGAGTGGCGGTCAGTATAGTGCCCCAATCGTTTTCCGCGGACCAACTGCGAGTGCGGGTATGTTAAGTTCACAACACTCACAGGCATTCGAAAATTGGTATGCAAATTGTCCCGGTTTAAAAGTAATTGTGCCAAGTAATGGTTACGATGCAAAAGGTTTATTGAAATCTGCGATACGTGATAATGATCCTGTGATTTTTATGGAGAGTGAGCAGATGTATGGGGATAAAATGGAAGTGCCTGAAGAGGAATATTTGATTCCGATAGGTGTGGCGGATATTAAAAAACAGGGAAATGATGTAACGATTGTTTCTTTTGGAAAAATAATGAAAGTAGCAATGGCAGCTGCAGCAGAATTAGAAAAAGAAGGCATCAGTGCTGAGGTGATTGATTTAAGAACTGTTCGTCCGATTGATTATGCAGCCATTATCGAATCGGTTAAAAAAACAAACCGTTTAGTAATTGTTGAAGAGGCATGGCCATTGGCAAGTATCTCTAGTGAGATTACTTTTAATGTTCAGAAAAACGCTTTCGATTATCTTGATGCGCCTATCAGAAGAATAACAACAGCTGATGTTCCTCTGCCATATGCGCCGACTTTAATTGAAGCCTCATTACCAAATCCCACAAGGGTTATTCAGGCAGTAAAAGATGTAATGTACCGTTCGTAATGGAGGTTCTTGAGAAGAAAAAACCAATGGTTTCTTTTGATAACACACAAATTGCATTCATTTCTAAAAGCGATTCTGATTTAAAAAAATCTTATTTCTTATTTAAATTAATGAGCAAGCCATGGCTGGTAAAGTATGGCGGAAGTTTGGCGCCATTAGGTTTAAAATTAGGATTTAAACGACTTGTAAAAAATACAATTTTCAAGCAATTTGTAGGTGGCGAAGATATTAAGGATTGCAATAATGCCATTGCGCAATTGGCGAAATATAATATCGGAACCATTTTAGATTACAGTGTGGAAGGCAAAGAAAGCGAAACCGATTTTGATGCCTGCTGTAAAGAAACCATTGAAACCATTCACCGGGCCAAGGGCGATAAAAGTATTCCGTTCTGTGTTTTTAAAGTGACAGGTTTAGCACGTTTTGATTTGCTGGAAAAAGTAACTGCAAAGCAAACTTTATCTGCTCAGGAAACGGAAGAATACGAACGTGTAAAACAACGCGTGAACAAAATTTGCAAAGAAGCGCACGACAATAACAAGCCAATTTTTATTGATGCCGAAGAAAGCTGGATTCAACAAGCCATTGATGATTTAGCTAACGAAAACATGGAGCGCTACAATAAGAATTCTGCTATTGTTTACAATACATTTCAATTATACCGTAAAGACCGTTTACCATATCTGAAACAATCATTTGAAATGGGAAAAAGTTCTGGCTATCATGTTGGTGCAAAATTGGTGCGTGGTGCTTATATGGAAAAAGAACGCAAGCGTGCGCAGGAAAAAAATTACCCTTCTCCTATACAAAACACAAAAGAAGACAGTGACAAAGATTATAATTTAGCATTGGAATTTTGTGTGGAACATATTTCAAACATGGGATTATGTGCGGGAACGCATAACGAAAAAAGCAGTTTGGTGCTGGTGGATTTAATGACAAAAAATAATATTTCTTCAAACGATAGTCGTATTTATTTCTCTCAATTATTGGGCATGAGTGATCATATCAGCTATAATCTTTCACAAAGCGGTTATAATGTTGCGAAGTATGTGCCTTATGGTCCGGTGAAAGAAGTGTTGCCTTATTTAATCCGCCGTGCACAGGAAAACACTTCGGTAAAAGGGCAAACCGGAAGGGAACTTTCTCTTATTATTAAGGAGAAAGAAAGACGCAGGAAAAAGGCGACTTAATCAAGTTAAAATGATAAAAAACAAACTACACACAGTTTTTTTTATCCTCATTTTGTTGGTCACAAGTTCCTGTTTAAAACTCGGACTTAATTTTAAATATGTAACTCCTAAAAAAGCATCACGGGTTCCAAAATTCACAGTTAGCGATTCTCTGAAAGGTTCTTTAAACCCTTCACGTGTTTGCTATGATGTTAACTTTTATGATATTGATGTTAAGATTGATCCTGTTTTAAAAACAATTTCAGGTGAAGTTTCTATTTTCTTTATCATGAAAAGAAATTCAAAGCAAATTCAATTAGACCTTGACCCTCAATTTAAAATAGAAAAAATTGAACAAGGGAGCAAATCCCTAATGTTTTCCAGAATGAAAACAGCTGTTTTGATTCAAGGTGATTTTGAAAATGATGAAGATTATTTAGTTAAGGTTTCATATTCAGGTAAACCAAAAGTTGCTAAAAGACCCCCATGGGAAGGTGGTGTTGTATGGAAAAAAGATAAAGCAGGAAAACCTTGGTGTAGTATTGCATGTGAGAATGAAGGCTCTTGGACATGGTTGCCAATTAAGGGATATTTAGGTGATGAACCCGACAGTGTTAGAACGCATTTTATAGTACCGGCAGGTCTTCAATGTATTTCAAATGGAATTTTTTTGGGAGAAGAAAAACTTGATGACAAATGGACCAAATTCAATTGGAAAATTTCTTATCCAATAAATCCATATAATATCACTTTTTACCTAGGAACTTTCGAAAAAATCCAAATGCCTTACTTAACGGCTGATAAACAACAAATAAATTTGGATTTTTATGTATTGCCAATAAATCTTGAAAAAGCTAAAAGTCATTTTAAGCAAACAGATAGCATTCTTAAAATTTATGAGGAATTGTTCGGCCCTTATCCATGGCCAAAAGATGGATTTAAATTAGTGGAAAGCCCATTTGCAGGAATGGAACATCAAAGCGGTATCGCTTATGGTAATGGTTATAAAAATGAAACAGGTGAGTCTTATGACTATATAATTTTGCATGAATCAGCGCATGAATGGTGGGGAAATGCTGTTTCTGTTTCTGATTTCGCTGATATTTGGATTCATGAAGGAATGGCAACCTTTTCTGAGGCTTTATATGTTGAGAAAACTAAAGGCAAGAAAGCATATTACGATTATATCTGGTTTCAAGGTGTTGGTGTAATGAACAGGGCTCCAGTTATATTGCCACCTGAGGTCTATTATTGGAATTATAAAGATGGAGATGTGTATGTGAAAGGTTCAGTTATTATGAATACACTCAGGAATTTTATTGCAAATGACACAATTTTCTTAAATGCTTTAAAGGAATTTAACATGATTTACAGATATAAGAATGTAGTTTCAGCTGATTTTTTTAATTTCATTCAAACAAAAACAAAGAAAGACCTTAAACCTTTCATTTATCATTATTTTTATAAACGTGAATCGCCTCAGTTAGTATGGAATTTCACCACCAACCAGGAAGGGAAGGATATTTTTGTTTGTTTTTTTGAGAGGGTAGACAAGGATTTTACCTTACCAGTAACAATAGAACAAAATGGCAAGTACTACACTGTTGAAGTAAACTCGATTGAAAAATCCATTATAGAACTACCTGATAATACAAATATTTCTATAAATAAGAATTACAGCTATTTTCAAATGACAAGGAGAAACAGTCTGGATGATTTTAAGAAATAAAGTGCTTGATAGCAAAATTTCCGTTCTTTTTACAATTATTGGCTATTTTTTCTCGGTGAATAGATACTATTTTGTACTTAAATCCGTTCTTCCGTAAAACCCCTTCACCATGAAAAAAAACGACTGGTTACTTCTTATATCAGTTCTGCTTTACAGCTATTTATTTTATGAGCAATCGGCAGGCATCAATTTTCTCCTTTTTAATATCGCTTTAGTTGTTTGTTTATTAATTAAGAATCCCGCAAGTTTAAAAGATAAAAGCTGGATGGTAGTTGCTACAGGTGCTTTGGTTTCTTCGGCCTGTATTATGTATTATTCAAGTCCGCTCGCCATTCTTACCAATGTTTTTTCTTTGGGTTTATTATCGGCTTTCAGTTTTTCCCCAAAAACTTCAATTTTCACCTCTTTATTCATGACGGTTTGTTCAACCGGTTCAGCCTGTGTTTTTATGTTTATTGATTGGGCAAGCCGCAGAAAAAAGAATAAATCGGAAGAAAAAAACAAACGTCCTGCTTATGTAACTATATTAATGATATTGTTTGTGGTGGTGATTACGATTCTCTTTTTTGTAATGTACCAGTCTTCAAATCCATTATTTAAAGAGTTTACAAAAAACATCAATCTCGATTTTATTTCTTTCCCATGGATTTTCTTCACATTAAGCGGCTTGTTATTAATGTACGGTTTTTATTATAACCGTCATCTCGAAGGATTAACCAATCACGATACAAACCTGAGTAATGAGTTAAGCGAGGACAAAGCCAATGCTGACGGTTTCTTAAATAAATTATTTAAGCTCGACACCGAACATTTAACAGGAACCATTTTATTCGTGGTTCTTAATTTGATGTTGCTATTGTTGAATGGCCTCGATGTAGCTTATTTATGGATTGACGGCCGTTTACCGGAAGGTATGAAGCATAAAGAATTTGTCCACGATGGAGTAGGGGCTTTAATTGCGTCTTTGATTTTCGCCATCATCATTATGCTTTATTATTTCAGAGGGCGTTTAAACTATCATTCGAAAAACAAAGGTCTAAAAATGTTAGCCTACGTTTGGATTGCACAAAATATTTTCATGATTATTTCTACCGCTTACCGTAACAACATGTACATCGAAGAATCCGGTATCAGTTATAAAAAAATCGGACTCTATGTATATTTGATTTTGTGTTTGATTGGTCTTGTTACAACTTTCATTAAAATCAATAAAAATAAAAGTAACATGTACCTTATTCGTGTAAACCCTTGGTGTTACTTTGTTATTCTGGTAATAAGCTGTGTGTTTAACTGGGATGTAATTATCACAAACTTCAATCTTAACAAAGCTTTTAAGGAGAATAAAAAACTGGAAAAATATTATCTGGTGGATTTAAGTTTCAAAAATTTACCGCAATTGCTGGTTTTACCGGATACAGTAAAATCTTATGATGAGGCACGTGATTATTATTATGCTCTACGCGGCACTTATTTCCAGAGTTTTAAAACAGCACTCGATAAAAAACTTTTCAATTTCATGAAAGAAATGCAGAATCAGGAATGGCAATCGTGGAGTTCCGAAAAATCAAGGGTGCACTGCGAGATTCTCGCTTTAAATGAGCAAAAATTAATTAAGAATTTAGATTTAAGCTCGCAATCATATATTGAATCTCTTTCTGCAATCAAAGAAATAAATAATCTTGAATCTATCAATCTCGACAATAATCATTTCGTTAATTTGGCTGAATTTGCATTTTTTCCACACCTTAAAACTTTATCACTTCGTTCGAACCAGTTGGATTCACTGGATAAGTTACCTGCATTAAATGAATTAGAGAATCTAAACATAAGCGAGAATCCAATCAGCACCGGTTTTGCTAAAATTAAAAACGCAGGAAACCTCAAAAAACTGGAGGCAACCGGACTTGGATTAAACGAATTGTCGGCTATAGCTGAATTGAAAAAGCTGGAATCATTAGATGTTTCACGAAATGGATTAAATGATTTTTCGGCATTGGCAAAAAATCAAAACCTTAATAGTTTAAATATTAATTCAACTTTCAGGGGTAAAATAGATTCTTTTCCGGTAATAAGTTCACTCACTAATTTAGACATTGGCATGAATGAAATTACCGCGTCGAACGACCGCGATATTTTCGGTAAATTCAAAAACTGTGTCAATATTTCAACGCTCAGTGTTTCCGGAAATTCCTTAACTAATTTATATGCTTTAGTAAATGATGGCAGTAACACAATAATTTTCCCGAATCTTGAAAGTATTTATTTGCAAAACAACGGCATGTACACGGTAGCCGGAGTTGGCGTTTATCAGAAATTAAAAGAACTCTATTTAGCCAATAATCAGATAAAAGATATTGAACCTGTTTATAAACTCACTAATCTTGAAGTGTTAAGTCTAGAGTACAATCAGGTTCAGAAAATTGATGGGATTGTGCAATTGAAAAAACTGCGTTATTTAAATTTGACTAATTGCGGCATCCGCACCGGATTTTCAGCTCTGGCATCTCTGAGTAAATTAACTGATTTAAATGTGGCAGGAAATAATATCAGCAATATTAAACCCTTCACTTCTCTAAAAACATTACGTTATTTGAATTTAACGGATAACAAAGTAAAAAGTTTAGAGGGAATTGAAAACCTTCAGAACCTTGAAGAGCTATACATGACCGGCAATACTATTAAGGATATAACACCATTAATGAAACTGAAAAAACTTAAGATGGTTTATATGAATAAACTAAGTGAAGCTGATTTGAAAAAACTGAAGAAAGCCTTACCGGATTGCCAGATTAACGACAGTTATTATTATGAGAGTAATAATTTAGAAGCAGCTTCCCCTATTTAGCATTTTCTTTCACGAGTAAAATATAAACCGCGAAATGGTCACTGTAACCGGCAGTGTATGATTCGCCAGAATAAGTACGGAAAGGATAACCTTTAAAATTTCCGAAATCACTCTTTACATAAGGTTTATTAAACACAAATGCTTTATAAAACTCAAATGTTTTATAGCCATTAGGTATAAGCGGCTTATTTAAGAGTGTTTGGTCAAATAAATTCCATGAATCCTGCCAGGCTAAAGTACCTATACCTTTTTTAAATAAAGGCTCCATTGGATTATAATACATATTGTCTTTCGCATCTTCTAACTTACCATAGGTATTGATGGTTTCTCTTACACTTATATTATTGGGGTCGTCGTTTAGGTCGCCCATAATAATGACTTTATTTTTCGGATCTAATTTTGTTACCGAATCAGCAATATGTCTCGCCATTTTAGCTGCAACTATCCTTCCGGGACGGCTTTTCAATTCTCCGCCGCTTCGGGAAGGCCAGTGATTTACTATAATTGTTAAGGGTTCTCCAAAAAAAGAGCCGCTCACAACTAATTGGTCACGCGTTTTATGTGCACTGTCATAAGGAAGAACTATTCCATATGTAACAACTTTAGTGACTTTAAAATGTTTCGGATTGTAAATTAATCCCGGGTCAACACCGCGGGCATCCGGACCTTCTACTAAAACAGTTTGATAATTTCTTGACTTTAGCTGCGGGTCTTTTACAAGGTCATCGAGGCAATTTTTATTTTCAATTTCACACAAACCTAAAATGGATAAACCTTCAGGCGTCGCATCAGAGCCCATTTCTGCAATTACTTTAGCAAGATGATTTATTTTCACCCAATAGCGACTGCCGGTCCATGCTTTGGTTCCTTCGGGCAAAAACTCTTCGTCAATTTTTTTCGGATCGTTTAAAGTATCATAAAGGTTTTCCACGTTCCAGAAACCAATAGCGGAGACGTAATAATTTTTATCTTTTTTAAGCGTTTGCCCTTGTACAAATGCAGCCAGTAATAACAAAAAGGTGAATAATTTTATTTTCATGTGAGGTAATAAACGGAGCCAAAAATAATCAAATTAAATTAAGTCAAGGTTTACCGTGAACAATCAATTGAATATTAACAGTTCAATATATTACAAAAACGGCTTTATTGATTTATTCACGGTTAAATCAGTTTAGACCTGATTTTAGATTTTTAATTTAGTATCCCTCCTCTAAATGTTAAATCATGGTAGCTTTTTGTTTACAATTTGGTAATAAGTCAATACTTGAAATTATATATATTTGCCCGTTCTTGAGAAGAAGTGAACACCCTAGATGTTAAGCATAAAGGTTCCTTTATGATAACAGAAACCGCTTCAGATAAATGTGTTAAACAATAATAATTAAAATGATCAAGCGAATTTTATCCCTTACCGCACTTTTGTTTTCTTTAAGTGTTAGTTCTCAAACAGATTCAACGGCTGTCGATTCACAAAAAGATTCTACAAATAGCAGTTTAAATCTTCCGCTCTTCAGTACTTCGGGTGGTGATTTGGATACTGATTTGGAGCAGCAGGATGTTTCTTCATTATTGATGTCGAGCCGCGATGTGTTTACACAATTCGCAAGTTTTCAGTTTGGGGCAGCGCGTTACCGTATGCGCGGTTATATGGCCGAAAACCAAATGGTAATGATAAACGGGGTTAACGTAAATAATCTTGAAACCGGATTTAGTTCATGGAGCAGTTGGGGTGGTTTAAATGACGTCACCCGTTTTGTTGAAAACCGTTTTGGTAATGTGGCGAACCGCATGAATTTTTCAGGACCAGGCGGATACACCAACATTGAATCAAAAGCATCATCGTTTAAAAAAGGAACTCGTGTTTCTTATATGAGTGCTAACCGTATTTTCCAGCATCGCGGGATGATTACGCATTCAACAGGAATGTTGCAGAACGGATGGGCTATTACAGTTTCGGGTTCGGTTCGTCAGGGTAATGCTGAAAAAAAACCATTGATTTATTCTCCGGGAACCTATTTTAATGCATACGCTTTTTATGCATCGATTGATAAACGGGTAAATGATAAACATTTGTTAAGCTTTACCGGATTCGGTGCACCCATAGAGCAGGGGCGTTCAAGTGCTGCAACCTTAGAAGCATACGAAGTTGCAGGTTCGAATTATTATAATAGTTTATGGGGTTATCAAAGCGGGAAAGTGCGCAATGCAAACATCAGCAAAACAAACCGTCCGATGTTAATGCTGACACATATTTTTACACCAAGTACTGAAACAAAATTAAGCACAACCGTATATTATAATTTCGGTAAGTCAAGTTTAACAAGTTTAAACTGGAACAATGCACCTAACCCGCGGCCTGATTATTATAAATATTTACCCAGCTATTTTTACATGGCAGGAGATACCATTAATGGAGATATAGCTACCAATAACTGGGCTAACAATACGAATAGCACCCGACAGATTAACTGGGATAAATTAATTAACATGAATCAGGCTAATTTATATTCTGAGCCGGGTAATGTTAATACAACCGATACAAGAGCAAGGTATATACTCGAGAACAAAATCGAAAACATACAGAACTACGGTTTCAATTCCGTTTTCAATAAAAGAATGGAGAAATTATTTTTAAGCGTTGGTGTAAACGGAAACATTTATAAAGACCGAAAATATAAAGTGCTGGAAGATTTGCTTGGCGCAACTTTTTGGATTGATGTGGATCAGTTCGCTGAAAACCTTGGTGTGGATAATGCATTTGCTCAGAATGATATTGATAATCCAAACCGTAAAGTTAAAGAAGGAGAAAAATTTGGATACGATTATTCAATAAACATAAACCGTGGTGAATTATGGGCACAGGCTGAGTATAACTTAAAAGCATTAGATTATTACCTTGGATTCAGTGTTTCAAACAGTCAGGTTTGGCGGGAGGGTTTTATTGCTAACGGTAAATTTCCAACCAATAGTAAAGGAAGCAGCGAAAAAATTAATTTCTTTAACTATGGAGTTAAAGGTGGTTTAACCTATAAAATTTCTGGTCGCTACTATGTTACTGCGAATGCATCTTATTTAACCCGCACCCCTGAAGTTAATAATGTATTTATTTCTCCTCGAGTACGTAATGATGCTGTTGATGGTATCAAAAGTGAAAATGTATTATCCGGCGATTTAAATTTTATTGTGCGCTATCCGGGTTTAAAAGTGCGCGCTACTTATTATTATACCCAAATCAACAACCAAACATGGTTACGCACTTTCTGGCACGATAATTATAATAATAATGTGAACTTAATAATGCGTGGTCTTAACCAAACACACCAGGGAGTGGAACTTGGCATTGAAAAAACTTTATTTACATCTCATGTTGTTCAGGCTGCTTTTGGTTACGGACAATTCACCTATTCCAACCGGCCTAAATTGGATGCATGGCAGGATAATAACAACACCAGTTTATATACCGACAGAACTGTTTACCTGAAAAATTATAAAGTGGGCGGAACGCCTCAATTAGTTACCGGTTTAAGCTATAAATACAACGGAAAAAAATTCTGGTTCGCAGGCGTATCGTTTAATTACTTTGATGAAATTTATATTGAACCAAATCCTGACAGAAGAACCGCAGAAGCTGTTGCAAAATTTATTGATTCTGATCAGGGTGCGTATGAATTAGTAAGGGATCAGGAACGTTTACCGGGGTATTATACTGTAAATCTTCAGGGAGGTAAATCTTGGAGAGTGATGAAAAAATACTTCCTGCGTGTAAATCTAACAGTTAATAATTTATTGAATAATCAAAAAGCGATTACCAGTGGTTTCGAACAACTGCGTTGGGATATGGCTTATATAGGAACATTCGATAATAAATATTATTACATGCAAGGGATTACTTATATGGCAGGTATAAACTTTAGTTTCTAATTTAAATGAAGAAAAAGACAATGAAAAGACTTTTGATATTAATAGCACTGGTTGGCGGCTTAACAGCTTTCAACAGTTGCAAGAAAAAAATTGATGCCGCTCCTATTGCTGAAGTAAGCAAAGGTCACGTTTATTCAGTAGCTGAACTAAAAGCGATTGCCGGTTGCACCAACTCGTGTAACCACCGTTTTTCGGATGATGCCTATCTGATTGGTGTAGTAATTGCCGATGAAGTGAGCGGGAATTTTTATAAAGAAATTTATGTGCGCGACCGTTACAACACCGGCGGCATCCGTTTAGATATGAAAGCTTCGCGTTGCAATTTTTTCATTGGTGATTCGGTTCATTTTAATTTAAAAGGTTACGATGTAAATTTTAATTCGCAAACAAATATGCTGGAAATTGATACTGTAGATTATGAAAGACACATGGTTAAGTTTGCAAGTGGTGCAATGCCGCAGCCGATTGTTATAGATTTGAGTTGCGACTCCTATTCTAATTACCTATGTGATTTAGTAACGCTTAACAGAGTTCAGTTTCAGCCAACATCAGCCAATCAAATTTGGGCTGATCCAATCATGCAAGTGTCGGGCAACCGGATTTTACAATCTTGTGGCGGAACTACAATTACTGTAAGAACCAGTAACTATGCCGATTTTGCACAGCAATTAACCCCGGGAGGTAACGGTTCTATAACAGGTATTGCAACAGCTTATAGCGGTGATGATCAAATGGCGATACGTCATCCTGGAGAAGTAAATATGACAGGGCCTTTATGCGGAGCAACTTATCTTACAAAAAATTTCAATGATGCTTCTTTAACCAGCGGCGGATGGTCGGCACAAAATGTCACTGGTGCTGCTAATTGGAATTACAGTACATTCAGTGGCGATCAATTTGCAAAAGTTTCCGGGTACTATTCTTCAGCAAATCAAAATACTGAATCCTGGTTAATTTCACCCGCCATAAATTTAGCATCGAGTACAAGTCCGGTTTTAACTTTTATGACCGCGGCTAAATTCTCGGGTATCCCATTAGAGGTTTTAGTTTCTACTAATTATGTTTCCGGTTTGCCGGGCACTGCAACCTGGACAAATGTTTCAGGATTTAATTTATCACCAAACAATCCGGGTTCATATGCTTGGACCCGTTCTTGTCTTGTATCATTAAATCAACCATCGTTTAAAAATGCAAATACGAGAATAGCTTTCAGATACCAAAGCACAACTTCAGGCGCCACAACTTATGAAGTGGATGATATTGTAATAAGAGAAAATTAAGTAAAGAAATTACAGCAATGAAAAAAACATATATTTTAACTTTAAGTTTATTGGCAGGATTATTTTTCTTGAATTCCTGCAAAAAGAAATTTGAATTACCGCCAAAACTTGATATTCCGGTTAGTGGTTATATAACCATCGATTCGATTTACAAGAAATATTACAGTTATTATCTGGCACCGGGTCCCACACCTACCAAATTATTCCGTTTCAATACAGATATTAATCTTGAATGTACTGTTACGGCTGATGAATCGAGCGGCAATATTTACAAAACTGTTTATGTAGAAGACGCAACGGGTGGTTTACAAGTAAAATTAATAGCAAGTGGCGGTTTATATGTAGGCGATAAAATCCGCATTAATTTAAATGGCATAGCACTTGATGATTATGGAAGCACCGTTCAGCTGGATTCAGTTGAAACGTATAATCATATTGTAAAAATAAGTTCAGGAAATGTAGTAACGCCACTAAAACTGACCATGAATCAGGCAAAATCCACTGATCCAATTAGCAGCCTATTAAAGTATCAATCGCGTTTAATTATGTTAGACACTGTTGAATTTTTTAATGCCAATAAGAATGTAGTATATGCCGATGCGGTGGGAAAATATGCATACGACAGATACATTACTAATGCAGCGGCGAATTATTTAATGGATGTGAGAACTTCAGGCTATTCGAAATTTGCAGGCTATTTAACACCAAGCGGCAAAGGTTCTATCACCGCGATTCTTACCGAATATAATGGAACACCACAACTTACCATTAGAGATGTGAAAGAAGTTAAGATGTTAGATGATAATGCTCCTTACATTCACCGCCTTTTCGATTACGAGCCAAGTATTTTATACGGCGGTTGGACCATGGAAAATGTTTTAGGAAATACAAACTGGACCATTGATGTTTACAGCGGACAAACCTATGGTTACATATCTAACTATTCGAATGGTAACAATCAATTATGTGAAACATGGTTAATTTCTCCTTCTATGAATTTAACCGGAGCGCCGAATCCGAAATTAATTTTCCAGTCAGCTTACAATTATAGTGGTCCGGCTTTACAAGTACTCGTTTCCACAAATTATAATTCAGGTAATCCGAATCTGGCAACATGGACTGCATTGAGCACTACATTATCGAGTGGCAGTTGGAATTGGGCCTGGAGCGGAAATGTTTTGTTAAGCCCGTACATTTCAACTAATACCCGTATTGCCTTTAAATATTCGGGAACAGCAACAAGTGGTTCAACCTGGGAAATTGATGATATCGCCGTTCTTCCTCAATAAAAAAGGAAGATTTTAGCCTGAAACCAATTAGAATTGCAAAAAAACCTTAAAATCCCGTTCCGCCGGGATTTTTTGTTGGAATTAAGGGGTTACCTCATTTGGCCTTTGGTATAAATGGATACATTTGCAAACGTAAAACAAAACCAACATGAAAAATTTAAAATTCTTAGTAGTGGCCTTATTCTTAGGTTTAGCTGCTTTAAACATTACCTCTTGCGGTTCAGGAGAAAAAGAACCAAATCCATTAGCTGACAGCTTAAATGCCGTAAACGGTGAATTAAATGGTCAGTTATCTGAAAAAGAAAAAGCATTACAGGATTTCGTAACTACATTCAATGAAATTCAAACTAACTTAAATGAAATTAAAGAGAAGGAAAAAATTGTTACCGCTTCTTCAAAATCAGGTGATGTAAAAAGCAAGGAAGATCAGATTAAAGAAGATATTCAGGCTATTTATGATTTAATGGGCAAGAACAAAAACCGTATTAACTCTTTAAGCAAAAAATTAAAAGCAAGTAAATCGCAAATCAAAGGTTTAGAAGAGATGATTGCAACCTTACAAGCGCAAATCGAATCGAAAGATGCTGAGATTACAGAATTAAAAGGTGTGATTGAAGCTTTAAATATTGAATTAAGCAATATCAATACCAATTACCAGGAAGTAGAACAGGAAGTTGAAGTGAAGACTGAGAAATTAAACACTGCCTTCTATGCAATCGGTACAGCTAAAGAATTAAGAGAAAAAGGCGTTACTACAAAAGAAGGCGGATTCATTGGCTTAGGCAAATCAACTAAAGTAAAAGATGATTTCAACAAAGAATACTTTACTAAAATTGATGTTTCTCAGGTTACAAGTATCACCATCGGCGCTAAAAAAGCAAAGATATTAAGCTCGCATCCAACCAGCTCATATAAATTAGTTGGTGAAAAATCGGTTGAGAAATTGGAGATATTAAATGCTGAAGATTTCTGGGGCGCTTCTAAATACCTGGTTATCCAGATCGATTAATAATAGAAAATTTTGATTTTTTAACGCCCCGTGGTTCATACTGCGGGGCGTTTTTGATTTATATCAAAAGGGCATTATCAAAAATTATACTACTTTTAATTCAGGTAATATAAACCCCTAGTATGACCAACGACGAAAAGATCAATCTTATCGGGCAAAAAATAGCTCTCTTATCCAACAACCTCGATAAATACAAAACTGAACTTGAGAATTTGCAAACTCAGTTAAATGCTTTAAAAGCAGGTAAAACCGCAGAGGTAAAAACAGTTCCTGTTCAGGAAACAAAAAAGCCGGAAACTGTAAAAATAGTGGAGGAAATTAAAACCGAAACGGTTGCAGAACCAATCGTCCAACCAACTATTCAAACTCCGCCAAAAGCAAAAAAAGCAGCTTTAGGATTCGAAGAAACCATCGGTGCACGCTGGTTCAGTATTATTGGAATTGTGATTCTTGTATTGGGTATCGCAATTGGTGTGAAATACGCGATTGATAAAGATTTGATTAATGAAACCACACGATTAGTACTCGGTTATCTGGCAGGCGGCATTATATTAACCCTGGCGATGTTTTATAAAAAGAAGTATGGTGTTTTTAGCGCCATATTGTTAAGCGGGGCCATGTCGGTTATGTATTTCACAACCTATGTCGGTTATTCCCATTATCATTTTTATTCGGCGCCGGTTGCATTTTTCATCATGGCAATCTTTACATTTTTCACAGTCTTTGCGGCACATGTTTACAATTACGAAATTATTGCTTTGATAGGATTGGTGGGCGGTTATGCTTTACCAATGTTATTAAGCACGGGCAGCGGAGAGATACAATACATGTTCGGCTTCATGCTCATTCTGAATTTAGGAGTGCTCGCATTATCCTTTAAAAAATACTGGAAATTCGTTAATCATGTAGCTTATGCTTTGTCGTGGTTGATTTTTGCAATATGGATGGCGACTTCCTATAAACCTGAAATTTATTTTGGCCGCACCCTATTTTTTGCAACGGCATTTTACCTGATATTTTATTTGTCGTTTATTGCCTACAAAATTTTCCGCAACAAACCTTTCAGCGCCTGGGATGTAATTTTAGTTTTAAGCAACAGCTTAATTTATTTTGGTATTGGTTATAATGCCATGAGCAATAAGTATTATGAGTTTTACCAAGGATTGTTTTGTGTGCTGAATGCAGTTTTCCATTTAGGATTCGCCATGCTGTGCAAGAAAAAAGAGGTGACCGACAAAACCATATTCTATTTTATCATAGCGATGGTAATAAGTTTTATTACCATGGCTATTCCTGTTCAGCTGGAAGGGAATTATGTAACCTTAATCTGGTTATGTGAAATGGTAGTGCTGATGTGGATGACAAAAAAGACAAATGTAAATACTTATAAATATCTAGCGTATGGCATGTCACTGTTAGCATTTGGCAGTTTGTGGCACGATTGGACTAATTATACTTATTTCAGCAATAACACAGATACTACTTTAGCTTTTCAGCCTATATTAAACCGCTATTTTTTAACGAGCATCATCGGTACAGGTGTATTTGCTTACGTATGGGTTTTAAATAAGCAAATGCTCGCTACAACCTTAGGTAAAATAGCGAATGTGTTTTTAATTGTAATGGGATTGATTGTTTGTTACACCACTTTTGCAAACGAAATTATGCTGTATTTCGATATACAGTATAAATTATCAGAATCAAAACATGTTGGTGATTATGGTTATGACTGGACGGATTACGACAGCAGCTGGCATTCTTATTCAGGTTTATGGATGATGATTTACAGCATGGTTTTTTTCTCGGCACTCGGATGGTTAAGTATAAAAAAATTCACGAATGTGGTATTTGCTTACATCAGCTGGTCATTGCATTTTTTAATGTTGTTGATTGGTGTCACCGCCGGTTTTGCAATTATTAATGATTTAAAGATGGAAGCTGTAAATGATTATTCCTACAGCATAATTACTACCTGGAATTACAACAGCCGTTATTTCTTTTTACCATTTGTTGCGCTGATGATATTCATGATTTATCAATTCAGAAATGCTGAGATACTAAAAAAAATAAGACCGCTTAATTTTTGGTTGTTTCATATGACGATTCTAGCGGTGTTGAGTAATGAGTTATCGCATTTAATGACTATGACTCATCTGGATGATTACCATCATTACAGCAAAGTTGCATACCGTATGGGGTATACTGTTTTATGGGGAATTTATTCGATGGCATTAATCACTTACGGAATTTTGCGTGAAAGAAAAACATTACGCTTTATCGCCATCAGCTTGTTTGCGTTAACCCTATTGAAGTTGGCCGGTGATGCTATTGATGCTGCTGCAGCATTCGCGTTCGGAAGCGCGG
>CAZRNW010000014.1:11440-17870 GCA_964601535.1 uncultured Flavobacteriaceae bacterium | reverse complement strand
GGTATTAATGAATTAAGTAGTGGAGGTAATAGCATTCTTGTTTATCCAAATCCGGCCAGCGATTTTATCGAGATTAAATCACAAAATAACTTCACTGAAAAATTAAGCATAAATGTTTTTGATATTGTGGGTAAAAAAATTCTTTCGCGTGCTGTATTTTCGAATGCAACACGAATTAACACAGAAGATTTAGCAAATGGAATGTATATTATACAGGTAACGGAGCTGTTTAATAAATCTTCTAAAACATCCTCAATAAAAATAGTTATTGAATAATGAGGTACTTTTTTTCTTTCATATTAGTAATTGCTTGCTTGTTTTTTTTTGATTGCAGAAAGGATAAGGCTCTGGCAAATTTTGGCAATTACCCGAATGATATCGGAAAGATAATGGTTTTGAAATGTGCCACTTCGGGTTGTCATAATAATGCAAGTTACATAGGCGCGGCGGGTTTGAATCTTTCAACATGGGAAGATTTATTTAAAGGAAGTAATTCCGGCTCTCCTGTAATCCCGTTTAGCAGCAAGTTTTCTTCGTTATGTTATTTTATCAATACGTATACACCCGAATCAACGTACGGTCCTATCAATTATCCAACCATGCCTTACAATGGATCTCCTTTAAGCAAAGAAGAAGTGTTGGCAGTTAGGAACTGGATAAACGAAGGTGCGCCGGACGTGAATGGCGCGGTTAAATGGGCTGATAATCCATCCCGGAAAAAAATTTATGTCACCAATCAAGGCTGTGATGTTGTGACAGTTTTTGATGCGGCTACACAATTGCCAATTCGTTATATCGAAGTTGGAAGAAACCCTGGTGTAACAGAAAGTCCGCACATGATAAAAGTTTCTCCCGATGGTCAATTCTGGTATGTTATTTTTACTCAAAGCAGCTACATGCAAAAATACCGTTGCAGCGATGATGTTAAAGTGGGAGAGGTAAATCTCAATAATTTTCTGGACTGGAATACCTTTATTATTTCGGATGATGGAAAGAAAGCCTATTGCGTGGCTTGGCTTAGTGCCGGAAAAATTGCTTCGGTTAATCTTGAGCAAATGACTTTAATAAATGTTTTGTTCCCGCTTTCATTTCCGCACGGTGTTGCATTGAGTCCTGCTAATGATACACTTTATGTTACTGCGCAACAAAGCAATTATATTTTTAAAGTTGATACGTCTTTAATGTCATATCCTACACAATCAATCAGTCTTAATGGAAGTCCGATAACTAATTTTTCATCTCTCGACCCGCATGAAATTGCATTATCGCCTGACGAACAACATTTTTTCATCACTTGTCAGGGCAGTAATGAGGGGCGCGTGTTTAATATAGCAACACAAACTGTAACAAAAACATTTAATGTTGGTACCTATCCTTTGGAGATGTCTTTTACTTCTCAATCAAAACATAAATTATATGTTACCTGTATGGAGGATGTAACGAGTTTTCCTGGTTATCATGGTTCTGTTTCAGAAATTGATGTGATAGCTTTAACAGAAAGGCGAATTCAAGTTGGTTTTATGCCGCATGGAATTTCGGTTGATGAAGCAAATGGTTTGGTTTATGTAGCCAGCAGAAATATTTTATCGAGCGGACCACCTCCGCATCATAGTTCCGGTTGTGGGGGCAGAAACGGTTTTGTGAGTTTTATTGATTTAAATTCATTTACTCTGAAATCGAAGCGGATTGAAGTTTCCTCTGATCCTTACAGTGTTGCTTTTAGAAAGTAAACAGAATACCTAAACCTGAAAATCGAAACAAAAAACTATTCACCTTGTCGTCCTGCCAGTAAAAACATCACAGCCATTCTTACAGCTACTCCGTTTTCTACCTGTTCAAGAATTATTGATTGTTCTGAATCCGCAACATCACTTGTAATTTCAACACCGCGGTTGATTGGTCCGGGGTGCATCACTATAATTTTCTTTTTAATGCTATCCAGCAGTTCTTTGTTTAAACCATAGAGCATCGAGTACTCACGCAGGGTAGGGAAGTATTTTACGTCTTGTCTTTCTAATTGAACGCGCAGCATGTTGGCTACATCACACCATTCTAAAGCTTTTCTTAAATCTGTTTCAACTTCTACACCAAGTGAGGTAATGTATTTTGGTATTAAAGTAGCCGGACCGCAAACTTTAACTTTCGCGCCGAGTTTTTGTAAGCAGAAAATATTTGAGAGTGCAACGCGGGAGTGTAAGATATCGCCTACAATCACAATTTTTTTACCTTTTAAATCGCCCAGTTTTTCGCGCATGGAGAAAGCATCCAATAAGGCTTGTGTCGGATGTTCGTGAGCTCCATCGCCCGCATTAACAATTTTAGCTTTTACTTTTTTAGCTAAGAAAACTGCAGCACCGGGATTGGCATGACGCATCACCACCATATCCACTTTCATGGCTAAGATGTTGTTTACAGTATCGACAAGTGTTTCTCCTTTTTTAACCGAAGAGTTGGAAGCAGAAAAATTCACTATATCCGCGCTTAAGCGTTTTTGAGCAAGTTCAAAAGATAAGCGGGTGCGGGTTGAGTTTTCGAAAAATAAGTTGGCAACAGTTATATCGCGGAGCGAAGGAACTTTTTTGATGGGACGATTAATAACCTCTTTGAAATTCTGAGCGGTGTTTAAAATTAATTCAATGTCGTTTTTAGTGATGTTCTTGATTCCGAGGAGGTGGTTGACACTGAGGTGGCTCATTCTTTTTTGAAACCTTTAGTTTGATTTCAAAAGCTAAAGGTAAGCAAAAAAACTGAACCTACAAATATCTTTCTTTAGCTATACTTATATGATGCGCTACATGGCCACAAATAGCATACCCGATAGCATTAACAGTAGTTCGCCCCGAGGCCGTATTACCCGGTTTTTGGAGGTCCTGCTCATCAAAGCTTTCAAATAAGAGGGTGGTGGCTTTACGTACGGCGAGCATTTCTTCAATAACCGATTCTAAACTCCGTTTATCAGCTTTGCAATTGGCTGCGTAATCATCCTCTTCAAAAGGCAAAGGCTGTTGCTCATCACCGCGGCCAAACCGTAAAGCGCGGTAACTGAAAATCCTCTCTGCATCACAGATATGAATAATCAGTTGCTTAATGGTCCATTTACCCGGAGCATAAGCGTAATCGGCTTTGTCTTTTGGAATGGATTTTAAAAACGTTTCTAATAATTGGGTATTTGCTTTTAAAGCACTGAGAATGTTTTCCTCCTTTATTTTAGAAATGTAAGCCTCTAAAAATTTAGGATAAGTGCCTTCAGCCGGACGCATATTATTTGTTTAATAAAGTAATTCGGTCTTTACCGTCTAATTCTTTCCATTCCACTTTCACATTCTGACTCTCAATAGAATCAATGACCATGCCGGTGTATTTAGCCTGAATGGGAACGTTGCGTGAAAAGCGGCGGTCAACCAAAACTAAAAGCTCTACATCCTGCGGACGGCCAAAGGCGAGCATGGCATCTAAGCCTGCACGGATTGTTCGGCCGGTGAATAAAACATCGTCAACCAAAATCACATTTTTATCTTCAATAATAAAATCGATATTGGTGCTATTTGGGATTAATTCTTTTTTTCGGAAATCGTCCCGGAAAAAGGTGATATCCAAATTACCGCAATTGATTTTTTTATTTTTCAGAATTTTACGGAGTTCAACAGCAATACGGTTGGCTAAAAAAACACCGCGCGGCTGTAAACCAATAATGACAGAATCCCTGAAATCATCATGATTCTCGATGAGCTGATGACATAACCTTAAAAGTGTTACTTCAAATTGTTTGCCTTCTAATATGACTTTTGGTTTTACTGCCATTTGCGATTTAAAATTAGCAATTAAAATTTAAACGGCAATTTCTTTCTTCCGCTCCCCAATCTGCTGCCTCCACATTGCGTAATAAAGACCTTTTTCGGCCAGTAAATCTTCGTGTTTTCCCTGTTCAATCATTTTTCCCTGTTCTAACACATAAATGCGGTCGGCATGCATAATGGTGGAAAGACGGTGAGCAATTAAGATGGTGATCTGGTCTTTTTTAGAAGAAATTTCACGGATGGTTTTAGTAATTTCTTCTTCGGTTAAAGAATCGAGGGCAGAGGTAGCCTCATCAAAAATAACCAGATTAGGATTACGCAATAAAGCCCTTGCAATGGATAAACGCTGTTTTTCTCCGCCTGATACTTTTATCCCGCCTTCGCCAATTGTTGTATGAATTCCTTTTTCGGCACGCTTTAATAAATTCTGACAAGCAGCTTTGTTTAGTACTTCAAGAATTTCCTGTTCGGATGCATCGGGTTTTACGAATAATAAATTATCCATTATTGTTCCAGAAAATAATTGGGCGTCTTGTGTTACAAACCCTAACTGACGGCGTATTTCATCAAGGTTAACATCGTTAACACTGATATTATTGTAAAATACGGAACCTTCTACAGGGCGGTATAAGCCAACTAATAATTTCACTAAAGTAGTTTTTCCGCTACCGCTCGGACCGACAAAGGCAACCGTTTCTCCTGCTTTTACTTTAAAGGAGATATCATTTACCGCGTAACTCGCTGTTGTTTGATGTTTGAATGTAACCTTATTAAATTCGAGATGATTAATCACGCCGATATGCACCGGCTGTTCAGGAACCGGCTCTGATTTTGAGTTTACCAATTTCTCAAAATTATCCATGCTCACTTTAGTTTCGTTGTAAACGGTTATTACATTACCTAATTCCTGCATAGGATTAAATATGAAAAAGGAGAAAAACATTAAGGTGATTAAATCTCCCACTTTAATAATATCATTAAATACAAAGCAATACAAAGCAAACACCAATGCTGTACGCATTAAATGAACAGTTGTACCTTGGATAAATCCTAAACTACGGATGAAGCGAACTTTTTTTAGTTCAAGACCGAGAATCTTTATTGTAGTATTGTTTAAACGTTTTACTTCCTGATTAGTCAGACCTAAACTTTTTACTAATTCAATATTGCGTAAAGATTCTGTAGTTGCACCGGCGAGCTGTGTGGTTTCTTTTAAAATATTTTTAGAAACTTCTTTTATTTTCTTTCCTAAAAAAGAAGAGATGATTCCGATCACAGGAACGGTTGCAATAAAAATGGGACCCAATAACCAATGAATATTTACTGCGTAAATAATAACGAATGTAAGTCCGACAATTGATTGGAAGACCAAAGAAATAAAAAGCGTAATAAATTTCTCTGTATCGGTTTTTACTTTTTGTAGTTTTCCTAAAGTTTCACCGCTGCGCTGGTCTTCAAAATCCTGATAGGGAAGAGACAGGGCTTTTTTAATTCCATCGGTATACATGTTGGTGCCTGAGCGCTGAATAACAATATTGGTAAAATAATCCTGAAAGTTTTTCGCAATACGCGATACCATAGCGGCACCAATGGATAATCCGAAGAATACCATAATGGCCGAAGTGAATTTTCGGAAATCGCCATTGTATTTGTTATGCGCATCCCCGAAATTATTAATCTGTTTACCGGTGATGATAGAATCGCACAAAGAAAAGCATTGATTAATGGTTGCAAGAACAAGTGCCAAAGCCAAAAGTGCCTTGTGTTTTTTTACGTAATGTAAAAGTAATTTCATTTAATTTGTTTCAATTTCATACCTCACCAAACACCAACTGTTTTTTATTGCGCATTCCATCCGCCATCAACAGGAATGGCAGTTCCGGTAATTGTATTCGCATGGTCTGATGCTAACAATAAAGCAGTTTGTCCTAATGTTTCTAAAGAAACAAAATCTTTTACGGCTTGTTTATAGAGCATCACTTTATTTACCACGTCAGCTTCACTCATGTTATGGGCTTTGGCCTGATCGGCAATTTGTTTTTCAACTAATGGGGTTTTTACGTAGCCCGGACAAATAGCATTAGCACTGATATTGAAAGGCGCGCCTTCTAAAGCAATAGTTTTTGTAAAGCCAACAATGCCATGTTTGCTGGCAATGTAGGCTGATTTAAATTCAGAAGCGACTAAACCGTGTGCCGATGCAATGTTAATGATTCTTCCGAATTTACGTTCTTTCATTCCTTTCCAAACGGCTTTGGTTAAAATAAAAGCTGATGTTAAGTTGATAGCGATAATTGCATTCCATTTTTCTTCCGGAAAATCTTCAACAGGCGAAACGAATTGAATACCCGCATTATTAATCAATACATCAATCTTTCCGAACTTTGCCGTGGCATCATCCACCATTTTGCGGAGTTCTTCCGGCTTCATCATGTTTGCATTAGAGAACATGACGCCAATACCAAATTCCTTTCCTATGCCATCGGCAATTTCTTGTCCGTTTGGTTCTAATCCGTTAAATACTATGTTGTATTGTTTTGTTTTAGCGAATTCGCGGGCAATGCCTAAGCCGATACCGCTTGTGCTTCCTGTAATTAATGCTGTCTTCATTTTGATAAAATTGATTCATCAAA
>CAZRNW010000014.1:0-11427 GCA_964601535.1 uncultured Flavobacteriaceae bacterium | reverse complement strand
CCTTAATAAATACACTATTTAATAAATTTATGAATACACCCTTAAACTGCTGCCATTTAAGGTGCAATGGTAAGAGGTGAGGGATTTTGAGGCAGGGCCGGTAGTTACATTTCCATTAGCATCATATGTTGCGCCATGATTCGGGCACTTAAAGGAATGGCTCGTAGAAACATAATTAATGTTTGTGCCTTCATGGGTACAAACTGAATCGATGGCAATAAATTCACCGCTAAGCGAGCGGGCTACTATAACCCCATCATTTATTATTGCCCCGCCATTGGTGGCGAGCGGGCCTGAAGAAATGTCAAGACTAAAGTCTACAGATTTAGGTTTATCTGCTTTTTGTTTTTTGCAGCTGCTTAATCCGCTAATACATGCGGGCACCAGAAGTAACGCGGCTGCTGTTCCGGCCTGGGTTATGAATTCTTTTCGGGTCATTCTAAAAATGAAATTTTCAGTTTCATAAAGTTAAGAAAGTTTCGTGTTAAAGAAATACTAAATCTCAGATTTTAAAGCGGTAAATATCTTCAATATCTTCCTTTCCGTCGTGAATACAGCATAAATCGGTAATTAAACCATTATTAATACCGTAAACCCAGCCATGAATATGCAGAGGTCTGGTCTTCCACGCCTGTTGTATGATGGTTGTCTTGGCAACATTACGTACCTGTTCAACTACATTCAGTTCAATGAGTCGGTCTTCACGTATATCATTATCGGTAATTGCCAGTAATTCTTTCTCATGTTTATTGAATACATCCTTTACATTACAAAGCCAGTTATCTACGAAACCATGCAGATTATTGCTCATAGCTGCTTTTACCCCACCGCAGCCATAATGACCGCAGACAATAATGTGTTTCACGCCTAAATAATTAACTGCATATTCAATAACGCTTAATAAATTCATATCGGTATGTACAACCATGTTTGCTATGTTGCGGTGAACAAATATTTCGCCGCTTTTGGTATGCGTAATTTCGTTGGCGGGAACACGGCTGTCGCTGCAGCCAATCCATAAATATTCAGGTGCCTGACCAAGGGAAAGTTTTTTAAAATATTCCGGATCGTTAAACTTTCTGGAAGTTGCAAAGAGCTTGTTTCCTTCTAATAATCTGTTGTAACTGTTTTCCATAAAATTAATAAATAGTAATTTTTAATAAATGTAAATGATTTTATTTAATATTTCATTAGTGAAATTCATAATTTTTGTGAAACTTATCAGGTGGATTTAAAAGCTATAGGATGGTACGCCTTTTTATGTTGTCCCAAAAAAATGCGTGCATAAATCCTTAAAACAGCCAACTCAATTAATAAAAAACTTAGCGAGGTTGAAATTATTAACAGCTCTTCGTGTTTATGAATGTGACTAAATAATAAATCTATACCAATAAATGTGGGTGTGAATGGTAAACCAATAAATGCGAGACATGATATAAGAAATATGAATCCGATTTTTGGTTGTTCGTAGGTGTAACCATGAAACTGATTTAAATTTATGTTATTGTCGATAGATTTTATTTTTCTTAAACAAAAATAACCGACTATCGACGACGCGATAGCACCGCTTAAATATAATGCCATGTGGTTGTGTCCAAGGTTTTCATTTAACAAAGCAATAGAGAGGGTGAAAAATAATTGCCCGCCGACAATAAACAGCCATGAAACAATGGCATCACCTCTGAAGGCAAAGGCTTTCATGAATAATAGCAATCCTGTTAAAGAAAAAACATGAGGCAGAAATTCGTAAATCCCGGCGGGAATGTTTTCCTGAAAATAATAGGTGTACAATCCGCCTAAAAAAACAAGTGTTAACGTGATAACGGAAGATTTTTTTGGAAGAAAGCTAAGTTTTCTTCCCACCCATTTAAAGGGGTCCCATAAAAATAGCTTAAGTAAAAAATCAAGATTCCATTCTTTTACTGAAAGTAAATAAAATGAATTTAAAATTTTAGAAGATAAAGTACTTGAACTGCTGCTTTTAGCGGGAACGAAATTGAAAAACATATCATGGGTTGAATAACTAAGTACAGAAGGTGATACCAATAATTGGTAGGTACGTAAAAAAGCGTTTCCGGTAAAATGTATAAGAGCAATATGATGATAACCCAAAGCCACTTCAACAAACATTAAACCAATTTGAGTAACGGAGGAGTAAGCGATTTGTGTTTTAACAGTAGATTGAACACGGGCAATAGCTGAGGCAATGATACTGGTGCTGATTCCTGTAAGAATGATGAGTGTCTTAATGGTTGCCAAGCTTTCCCAATACGGGTATGTGCGTAACAAAAGAAAAACACCTAAATGAACAGAGAGGGAACCGTAAAAAACACTGCTGGATGTAGTAGGCCCTTCCATGGCGCGGGGCAACCAGGATGAAAATGGCAATTGTGCTGCTTTGGCCGATGCCGCAATTATAATCATGAGCGCAATAAATACACCGTACCAGTTATGTTCCAGTAAATGCTCTTCAACTAATTTTAAATCATTTAACTTAACAAACGTAATATTTTCGTTCCAGAGGTGATGGCTCATCCACATGGCTAATATCAGACAAACATCAGCTAAACGGTAAATAGAAATTACTTTCAAACTGTTTTTTACAGGCAAGTATCGGTCGCGGTAAAAAGCGATAAGTAAAAAAGAACATACGCCTAAAAATTCCCAGCCGATAAAAAATGTTTCGAAGTTGCCTGAAAACACCACAATGTTATAGCTAAGGAAGAATAATAGAATAGTGGTGAAGTAGCGTTTGTAACCTTCTTCCCTGTGTAAATAGGTTTTACTGAATATTGCAACGAGAAAGGAAATAATGGAACCTGTAAGCCCAAACACAGCGGTTATCTTATCGAAATAAAAATTGATGAAAATTTCTATGTTATCGGTTTCAAAAAGTACAATGTGTTTAATATTTAAAGTCGGATGTCCGTTTAGGAACCAGAATACTGAAAATAGAATAATTCCGGCAAGATGAATGGTGATGGTTGTAATAGTAATCGCAGAAAGCGCTTTTTCATTTTTTCGCCTTATGCACATGCTAATTAAGAATCCGGCTAGCGGAATGAGAATAAAAAACTGTAGTAGTAATTCTGTTTTCATTTAGTTTATTGTATAAACAGGTAAATTTTCTTGTGTTGCATCAACAATGTAATTTGTTTCCATTTCTTTCGCTGATTCAAGCAATGTAATAATGTCATTCGCTTCCGGCACTTGTTTATTTAGTGGATTGTACTCAATAAATTTCCCTTCTTTAAAATAGTAAAACTGTTTAGTTTCAGGGTGTAAAGCGACAATATGAACCCATTCATTTTTGTACCATTCGTACATTTCAGGTGTTGTTTGAATAACTTTTAATACAATCTCAGGAAAGTGTTCAACAATAACCAATAAGCGTACGGGGTCGTGAACTTCTATCATTTGTAAAGGTAAACCGGGCCGTAAATCGCCGTCGCTGCTATTGGAAACCCCAAAAAGTCCAACAACATTGTGAGGCAGTTTAGTGCCTGCGCCTAATTTGTAGTTATCTACCCTCGAAAAATAATATTCTAAATTAATTCCCCCGCAAACAATGCCGATTGGCCGCATAACGCCTACTAAAACTTCGCCTTTAGGATCTGTTTTGTAATCGTATGAATTTAAAAATGCACGGCGGTCTAGAAACAAACCTTTGGTTAAATCTCTGTTGCCTATTACACATAACGAATTTGTACCATGTCCTAATTCAGGACGAGGTTCAAACATGGATACAGACCTGTCGAGAATGGCTTTACGAACACCTTTTAAATTATTTTTTGTATTAATGGATGCAAATCTCCGGGAACGTTCCTTAGCGTTTAAGTCTAAAGCCTTTTCGAAAGTTGATTTATTTTTTAAATGCAAGTCTCTATTATTTGCAGTAAGAACTTGTTCATTATAGAAAGCAATTTGATCGGCGGCGGTATCGTGTAAGCTGCCAATAAATTGAGTTTGACTTGGGATATCGATACCTTTTAATTTTAATTGCTCTCTTACTTTTGAATGATTAGCCATGAACGCAAAAACTTTTGCATTAACAGAACCTGGTCTTCCGCTGCAAGCTCCGCAATCGTGGGCGCTGTGGTGAGGATTGTTGGCACTGCTTGAACCATGTGCAATAACATAAACTAGTGGCGCAAAATTGTCTGTTAATCCTATACTGCGTAACAACGACTCAACACGAATGGTCATTTCATCAACCGTAAAACCAACTTGCAAACCATTTTCTTTGTCGTTGATGTTTTTATTCTCGATAGTGAGTTCAGAATGATTATCCATGTGCATAAAAGCATCGGAAATCGCAGGACTCATCTTAGGTCTGAAAATATTCAGGAATAATTTTATGGCGGCCCAAAAGCCAAGCACAAGAGAAATAACTGTACCAACTATTAATGTATGACTTTTATTTGTATAAAGTAATTCGTGCTGACGCGGATTTTTAACGGCAGACTCTTTTATTAAATATTTTGGTGTTACAGGAGCGGGACAAAGTTTATCATAAAATTTCCCATTTTCGGGTTGAAAATAAAATTCAACGCTGAAAAACCCCGGAGTTCCGAATGTTTCACAATTATTATCCTGGTCTTCCACATGGCGGCGGAATGAACATTCGCGTTCGTCGATACAGAATAAAGCCTGAAACGTTTTTTGCTCAGGCAATGAATGTTTTATTTTTTTATCGGAAGCAATTCCGGATAAAACTTCATCGTAATAACTCCATTCAAATGCGGTCTGCCAGAGTTTAAGTACTTCATGAAGTTCTTCTGATTCTAATTTTCCAAAGAGATTTAATGGAGGCAATGTAATTTTAGTACATAGGGGTTCAAAGTTTTTTCCCAACTGATGCTCCAAAGCATCAATTTCCAGTAATAGTTCAAAAGCGATTAAATCCCGAAGCGAAATTATTTTTTTATCGAGCATTGAGTCCGGAAAATCTTCAGTGGCAGAAACCAAGCCTGACCAGCCCTGGTGAGAAAATTGCTGGTCGAATAAATATTGCTCATAATATTCTTCTTTCCCAACGACAAGTTTTAGCAATTCACTTAATTTACAATCTGTAGTTAGTAGAAGATGTTTAGCCCTCTTTGTTTTAAAGAAACTGCTAAAGCTGTTTTTTTCGATTTCTTTTACTGAGGATAAAAACCCTTTATTGTCTTGCGGGAATTTCCATATTGAGATACCTTGGTCTAAATAACTACTGAGTACTCTGAATAATAAGGGTTGAACATGGTTATCTAAATCTATTTTGTAAAGATGTTTCCAATTTGAACGTAAATCTCCGATTCGTGGTACAATTGCTGTGTCGTAAGATTTTAAATAGAGGTTGGTTTTCCAGAATTGCAGATTTTCAAATCCCTTCTGTTCTTTAATTACAATTTCAAGAACGGAATCTTTTATCCGTCCGGTAGTATACAATTCCCTGAACTCAGTTAATTGCAGGGTTGCCTGATACCCAAAAATTTTAGAAGCTTTAAAAATACCGTCAAAAAATTTCTCATTCTGAAAGGCATGCAAAGTGTTATGATGAATGAAATCTTTTAACCCGGTTTGCGAAGGTAAGTAATGTTTCAGTTCAGTTAAAATATGTTGTTCATCGAATGCCATCTTTACAGGTAAAAATATTAATTGAGGTGATGTTTTTGTGAGTAATTTAATGTGTGTTTAATATCTCAACTTCTTCCACCTCTTCAAGAATCACTTTTATTTTATGAATATGAGAGGATTGCTTAAATACGCTTATAATTTCGAGAACATCTTTGTCAATAAAGGTGGCTTTACCGCCGTCAATTGTAACTATTGCACCCGGCGGAATAGTTTTAAACAGCTCAATAAATTTCCCTTTATTAATAAATGTTACGTTTTGTGACAGCTTGATAAAAATATTCAGTTTCCCGTCTATTTCTTCCCTTATCATCTTAAATGGCGATTTATAGTTTTGCTTAAGAATAAAAATAACAGCCACGATAATGCCTACAGTTACACCCTTTAACAAATCCGTAAATAGCATAACTAAAATGGTAATGATAAATGGCAGAAATTGATCTAAGCCCTGATGGTAAATGCTTTTAAATAATGCAGGCCTGGCTAATTTGTATCCTGTCATTATTAACACTGCTGCTAATGCGGATAATGGAATTAACTGCAACACATTTGGTAAAAGAAAAATGGCGATTAAAAACAATACACCATGAAGAATGGACGACATTTGGGTTTTCCCACCCGCATTTACGTTAGCTGAACTTCTTACAATAACTGAAGTGATTGGAAGTCCACCCACTAAACCACTGCAGAGGTTTCCAACACCTTGAGCAATAAGTTCTCTGTTTGTTGGCGAGACCTGATTATTCGGATCTAATTTATCTACGGCTTCTAACGACAGAAGTGTTTCCAGGCTCGCGACTGCTGCTATAACAAATGCTATTTCATAAATTTTCGGATTTCTCCAGGCACTAAAATCCGGATGAAGCAAGGAACTAAAAAAGTCTTGCGGCCCCGAAAATACAGGAAGTTTTACAAGATGCTCGTCTTTTACTTCGAGCCCAGGCGCTATTCTGTTAAAGATAAGATCAAGGATGACGGCAACTATAACAACTAAGAGGGCAGAGGGTATTTGACTGAGGATTTTATTTTTCTTTATTATTTTCCACTGCCAGGCAATTAGGATAAAAATAGAAACAGCGCCAATTATCATCGATCCCAAATTAGGTGAATCAAATGTTTTAAGAATTTCGGAAAAAGTATTTTCATCATCAACCTGAAAAAATGTTTCGTCGCCCTCAGGATCTTTATCGTCGCCAAGTAAGTGAGGAATTTGTTTCATAATTAAAATAATTCCAATGGCTGATAGCATTCCTTTGATAACAGCAGTAGGGAAATAGTAGCCAATGATTCCGGCTTTACAAATACCGAGAATGATTTGAATAATTCCTGCTATTGCTACTGAAAGCAAAAATGCTTCAAAGGAACCAAGGGTCATCACAGAGGCTAATACAACACTTGTTAAACCGGCAGCCGGACCGCTTACAGATAATTTGGAGCCACTAATACTTGCAACTACAATTCCGCCAATTATTCCGGAAATAATTCCTGAAAACAATGGGGCGTTTTGGGCTAAGGCAATACCTAAACATAGAGGTAAAGCCACAAGAAAAACTACCAGACCGGCCTTCAGGTCGTATTTTAAAGTAGATCGTTTAAACATGTTGTTACAATTAATTTTCTGTTAATAATTCATTATTTATAATAATGTATTTCAGAAACCAACAATAAAAAATGTTGTGTGCAGAAATACACCTAAACGAAGGAAAGAGCTATACAAAGAGATTTGTAAGCTGAAAATTAAATTGCAGATTCAGGAGGGGGGGAGTTGATTTCGAAGACAGGAGTATAATACCCGCTTTCAATATGATTGCGAAATAAATTTTTGTAAATGGCATTTAAAGCGGCTATGTTTTCGCTCACGCCTAATTGAAATTCTTCGGTATCACCTTTCTCATCGATGTCTTCTTTTTCAGAAGATTCTTCTTCGCCCGCATCTAAAATAAAGCAAACGGAATCAGTTGATGAAGCCACATATGTAATGATGCTTTTAAAACAAAAGATCATTGCTAATAAAACGAAGGATATGGCTATGAGTTTACGCATTATTTTAATAGTTGTAAATATAGAGAAAAAATGAGCGGAATGGGGATTTTTAGGAAAATTTAATGATTTCCAATAACTTTAACTTTTTCAACACCAATAATATGGAGTTCAATATGCTTATCGTGCGCATTGGTTTCGTATTCACTAATAACCTCTAAAACATCGTAATCAATGTACTGCGCCTGACGACCATCAATTGTTACAATGCTGTATTCAGGAATAGCACTTAAATCGCTTTTTAATTTTACTTTATTTAAAAACGAAACATTGCTAAATAAACTAATGTCATAAACCTCAGTGATGTGTTGAAGCTTTTTGGTTAACTTATAATTAGTCTTGAAATTATGCGGAAAAATAAAACAAAAGGACAGAATTAATCCGGCACCAACGCCAATTAATAAATCTTCTGCCATGATGATAATTATAGTAATAATAAATGGGAGAAATTGTTTCCAGCCTAAATGCCATAATTCTAAATAAAGTTGAGGTTTTGTCAGATTAAATCCAGTTATCAGCAAGATGGATGCCAATGTAGCATAAGGAATAAGGTTTAAAACTGAAGGAACTAGTAGTATGGAAAACAATAAAAAAAGGCCATGAATGAAAGCGGATAATTTTGATTTTGCACCCGCATCAATATTTGCTGAACCCCTTACAATTACCGCTGTCATAGGTAAACCCCCTAATAAACCACAAGTCATGTTTCCAATACCCTGAGCAATTAATTCACGGTTAACAGGTGTATAGCGTTTGTGAGGATCTAATTTATCAATAGCTTCGGTACTTAATAAAGTTTCTAGAGTTGCAACTACACCTATAATCAATCCGTTTTTCCATATATCCGAATTAGAAAAAAACTTAGAAAAGTCCGGAAAAGCAAAATTAGCAAACAGGCTGGAGGGTATATTAACTAATTCGGTATCTTTTAATGCTAAATCCGGATTGATATAAGAAAAAAACAAACTAAGGAATATTCCAACTATAACTGCAAAAAGTGCAGATGGAATGATTTTAATTTTTTTTGCAAAAGGCCGTTCCAAAGCAATCAAAATTAAAATTGAAATCAGGGAAATTAAAATTACACCAAACGAAACATGCAGACTTAAGTTTGAAACCTCTACTTTAAATAAGTTGGACCAAAAATCTCCCTTATCATATCCAAGAGCTAATGGTATTTGTTTTGAAATTAGGATTAGTCCAATACCTGCTAACATCCCTTTAATAACTGCAGAAGGAAAATAGTTTGCGAAACTTCCGAGTTTAAAACTCCCAAGAAGTAATTGAAATACGCCGGCTATTACTACTGATAATAAAAAGAATTGAAAGTCGCCCAATGAAATAATAGCGGCTGCAGTTATGGTTGATAAACCTGCAGCCGGACCCGATACTCCATAAACTGATTTGCTGATTAGTGATACAATTAGGCCTCCAATAATTCCTGTTAAAATCCCTGAATATAATGGTGCTCCTGATGCTAAAGCAATCCCAAGGCAGAGAGGAAGTGCGATAAAAAAAACGGTTAAGCCGGCAGGTAAATCATGTTTAAGTATATTTAGGGCAAGGAATTTTTTTTTGTTTTTCATTTCATTTTAAACGAAATACTTAAACCGTAATAGTGCAATATTCACATTAAAAACTCTCAATGCTTTCCTTAATAATACGAACGCAGTCTAAAATTTGCTCTTTAGTAATCACCAAAGGAGGAGCAAAACGTATAATATCACCATGGGTAGGTTTTGCTAATAGTCCGTTTTCGGCCATTTTTAAACACACATCCCAAGCGGTTTTGCCATTTTTTTCTTTAATAACGATGGCATTAAACAAACCTTTACCACGTACGGTTGTAATCATATCCGATTTTATGGCTTTTAATTCTTTACGTAACAACTCACCTAAAATTTCAGAGTTCTCAGCCATTTTTTCATCTACAACTGCAGTCAAAGCAGCAATGGCAACTTTGCAGGCTAAAGGATTTCCTCCGTAAGTTGAACCGTGCTGACCGGGTTTAATGCAAAGCATAATTTCATCATCGGCTAAAATAGCAGAAACAGGATATAAACCACCGCTTAAAGCTTTACCTAAAATTAAAATATCAGGCCTTACATTTTCATGATCACAAGCGAGCATTTTACCGGTACGGGCAATACCTGTTTGAATTTCATCGGCAATAAATAAAACATTAGCTGCTTTACACATTTCTGCGCAAGTTTTAAGATAACCTTCATCAGGAACAACAACTCCGGCTTCACCTTGAATCGGTTCTACTAAAAACCCGACAACGTTTTTATCTTTTAAGGCTTCAGCCAAAGCTGAAGTATTATTATAAGGGATTTTTAAATAACCGGGCGTAAAAGGACCGAAATTACCATAAGAATCAGGATCGGTGCTTGCAGAAATAATACTGATGGTGCGGCCGTGAAAATTATTTTCACACACTATAATTTTAGCTGCATTCTCAACAACTTTCTTTTTTTCGTAACCCCAGCGGCGCGCCAATTTCATGGCGGTTTCAACACCTTCGGCACCGGTATTCATAGGTAATACTTTATCGTAACCGAAAAACTCTGTAATGAATTTTTCGTATTCGCCTAATACATTATTATGAAAAGCACGCGAAGTAAGCGCGAGTTTCTGAACTTGTTCAATTAAAGCCTTGGTTATTTTTGGATGATTGTGACCTTGATTAACCGCACTGTAAGCGGCCAGAAAATCGTAATATTTTTTGCCTTCTACATCCCATAGAAATACACCATCACCACGCTCCAGAACAACCGGTAGCGGATGGTAATTATGGGCACCATGTTTATCTTCTAAATCTATTAAATATTGACTCTTAGTTGTCGTCTGCATCTCTGTAATCATTGCCAAAAATATTATAGGCAAAGATACGACAAAATGGCTGAATTAAAAAACGACGAATTAGTCCATCGACTTCTCGCCTTCGTCCTTTTTCTTTTTACTTAGGAAACGGTATTGAATACCTGTACCGATTCCATAACCTAAGAATTTTAGTTTATTGGAATAATCTTTATCAAAAGTTGGATTATTAGTGGTCACTTTGCTGTAACTGACAAAAGGAACACTTATATCCCAATGAAATCCGAAAGAACCAATCCAAACGCTTGGGGTTAAATGCCAGTCGAAATAAAAACCTTTTCCGTAAATAATATCTTTGTTTGTATTGTTTGAATAAGCAGAAAATCCTGAATAACCAAGATTAATTCCGGTATGCAAACCTAAAACTTTTTTATTTATCAGATGACCATTTATTGTCACCATAATATTATTCGATTGTATATTCGGTCTCATGTTTGTAGTTGAATCAATATCAGCAAAATATTTTGAATTGGTGTATCTTATGCCAACGCCAAGCCTATCGATAATTCCGTATTCAGCTCCAAAGGAAAAAGTACGGTTTCCTGCTTTATCTTCAACCATTGTATCCTTTCCCGTTGGGATGTATGTCTGATAAAATTTGGTATTATAAATTTCAATTGAGGCGCCACCATCAACCACCAGCGCACCTTTATGAAAAGACTGAGCCGATAAAAAAATGGTGTAAAGAATAAAAAACGCTGCAAAAATTAATTTTTTCATATTCTGTTTTTAAAAAGGTTCATTAACATCGTCAATATCATTCCTTGTTATATTGTCGTTATTTGTTTCTTCAGTTTTATCCCAGTTTTTCGATTGAACAGTTTTGGTTCCTGAATCGTTAAGAAAGCCGGAATTCTGCTCAAGTGATTTTGTTTGATTAGAACCATAAAT